>JADLEF010000040.1 GCA_020846295.1 Acidimicrobiales bacterium | reverse complement strand
GTCGCGGCCGAGGTGGATCGGCACCCGACGGTCCTCGTCGTCGAACACGGCGACGAGCTCCAGGCGGGCGCCGAGTGCTTCGAGGTACTGCCGCAGTGTCGACACGCGCACGTCGTCGGAGTGCTCGAGCTTGGAGATCGCCCCCTGGGTGACGTCGAGCCGACCGGCGAGTTCGGCCTGGCTGATCGCCTCGCCGTGTCGAAGCTCGTACAGACGGATCTCCTCCAGCGTCTCGGCGCGCAGACCGGCGAGCCGCTCGACAGCACCGGGCTTCGCGACCACGGTGTCACGGAGTTCGGAGAACTTGGTTCGTGCCATCAGATCAATCCTTCCTCACCGAGTTTCCGCAGGTACTCGTCATACAGGTCATCAGCGAGCGGGACCGCCCACTCGTACCAGTCGTTCCACTCGCCCGACTTGTCACCACCGAGTAGCAGGATCGCTTGGCGACGCGGGTCGAACGAGAACAGCACCCGCAATGCGCCACCCTTGGCCGCTCGCAGTTCCTTCATCGACTGATGACGTGAGCTGTGGATCCGGTCCACGACCGGGCGACCGAGATCCGGTCCTCGTTCTGCGAGTAGATCGACCCGGTCGGTCACGACCTCTCGTTGTGCGTCGGACAGCGTCGACCACCAGTCGATGAACTGATCAGTGACTTCGACCTCCCACACCCAACCAGTATGAGCTATTGCTCATGATGAGTCAAGACTCATAGGGATCGAGCCTCGTCGGCAATCGATCGCCTCGCTGCGACAACGAGCGGGACGCCCGCGCTCTCCAGGCCCCGGATCATGGTGTGCGGCCGTAGAGCTCCCATTGCCAGAGCGTGCCGATGAGCATGTCTGTGCCGGCGCGAAGGTGGCGCCGGTAGGTGGAGAAGGCCATGCCGAGCACCTCGGCCGCGGTCTCCTGTGACACGGCGCCGTGGAAGTAGGTTCGTTCGAGGGCGCGTCGGGCCTTGTCGGTCCTGGGATCATCAGGGAGGGACGCAAGGCCGAGGCGCAGGACCTCGGCGATGTCGGCTGGCGTGGCGTGTGTTGACTGGTCGGTGACGACCCTCGACGCCGTCAGGGGGTTCGTGGTGAGGCGGTCGGGTCGGGCGAGATCTCGCAGGGCGTTGCGGACGGCTGCGGCGAAGTCGTCCTCGGCCAACACGACCAGGACCGGAGGTGCGGGGGGAGCAACGATGGGCCCGCCGAGCTCACGTTCCTCCATCAGGTCGAGCCATGCCGCTGGTCCGAGACGTCGCCAGTCGCGGCAGTAGGCAGACAGCCGCATGCCCCCGACGTCTGCGTCGGCATCGCGGACCCGATGGAAGTCGAGGTACGACATCATCGGTGTCCAGAACTGCTCGTCACGCACGGTGATGTAGAACCATGCCAGCCCTGGTGTGGTCAGCCAGACCTGTGTGCACTTCCACGAGACGACGTTGAAGGTCGGCGACGTGGATTGGCCGTGGAGACGGTCGTCGAAGAAGCGGTTGACGCCGATGACCTGCCCGGGGCGAGGCGGATCGTTGCGGCTGGCGTGGCGCCAGGCAGCGGCGACGACGGGATCGACGGCAAGGTCGTCGGACGAGGGTGCGTCGAGCAGGAGGATGCCGACGAAGCCGAGGATCTCTCCGCTGCCGGTGCGCACGATCGTGAACGCTTCGGGTTGCCGGTCGAGCCAGTGCCGCAGGATCGGTAGGTCGGCGGGATCACCGTGGACCGACGCGATCTCGACGAGCTGATCGTGGTCGCCCGGGCGTAGTGCGGTGGCCTCGACCGTGCCGAACGTCGCCCAGTCCCAGTACCCCGTCATCATCGAGCTGCCTCGATGGAGGTGGATGACGTCTTGGACCTTGGTCGTCGTGTCGAGGGTCGGTCGGTCGAGCAGGTACTGGCGGATCGACCGGTGGAGTTGGGCGTATGCGTCGGGATCGGTGCGTCGCAGCTCGCCTTCGAGGACGTCGCGGGCGAGGTCGTGCGGGCAGAGACCGTCTGCGAGTTGCTCGACGAAGGATCTGGTCCGGAGCCAGTCGAACAGTTCGTCGGCGCGTTGGCTGTCGAACAGATGACGCACGAGCCCGCGAGTGGTCACGCGGGACATGGCCAGCGCGTCGAGTACCCGGCGGTGTTCTTCCGATGGTGCTTCGTCCGCGATGCGCTGGAGCAGCCCGGCGACCAGGTCCGGCGACGTCGTGAGGTCGTCGGGAACATCGATAGCGGCACCTCCGCGGAGCACCTCTGCGAGCAGGACCAGTGCGAGCGGATGCCCACGGCCGATCGGTGCCACGGATGCAGCAAGGTCACCTGCCAGGCCGCAGCGTTCGAGCAGTTGCCGGGACTCCGGTGGTGTAAGCGCACGCAGTGCGTGGAGGTGAAGCAGCGACGACCAGGTGGGTTCGGCGCGCCACTCCTGGTTCGGCGCGTGCCGGCCGGCGACCACCACGACGGTGCCGGCAGGCAGGAGCTCAAGCAGATGATGCCGCATCCAGTCGCCGAGTCCGCCGGCAAGCTCGAACGTGTCGACCGTGACGACCAACCGCTGCTCCTGCTGCCCGACCGTCGACACCGCAGCGACGATGGCCGCTGCGGTCGGCTCGATCGACCGCAGATCGACCGACACGACCTGGGCGCCGGCCCGCGCGGCGCGTGCCGCCACCTGCCTCGTCAGCGCTGACTTCCCGATCCCGCCCGGCCCGAACACCCACAAGATCGCTGACCTCGGATCGGCGAGAAGCTTGTCGAACAGCTCCAGAACCGCGACCCTTCCGACGAACCGTTCGGTCGACGCCTCACGCGCGTCGTCGGCCATCGAGCGCATCGACTC
Organism: Acidimicrobiales bacterium; assembly: GCA_020846295.1. Lineage (GTDB taxonomy): Bacteria > Actinomycetota > Acidimicrobiia > Acidimicrobiales > CAIXPF01 > CAIXPF01. Next base: position 3,418 of record JADLEF010000040.1, on the reverse strand, counting down.
ACTGTGTCACGGTCGGGACCCAATTTCCATGGAAGCCGAGGGGTACCGGACCCGGCAGGTGAACGGTCGCGACGGGGTCGCCGGTGAAGTCCGACGTGTCGAGGATCACCACGTCGGCACGCCCGCCGGCCAGATCGTGAGCGACGGTGAGCAACCAGCCATCATCCTCGGCCGAGTCGGGCGAGCGCGGCACGAACACCACCTCACCGAACCCTCGCCCACCGCCTGCGGCTCGCCGTTCAGTGGTCCCGGATTGCAGGTCATGTCGAAGGGCCGCACCCGGATCGAAATGATCCCCGATCTCGGCGGCGTAGGCATAACGGTGACGTCGCCCGACGACGCGCTCGTCGACCCGGGGGAACTCCTGACTGCGCTGATCGATCACCACAGACGAGAACGCGCCGGTGATCGGATCGACAGTCCAACGCTCGAGCCGAGCCGGACCGTCGTTGGGACCGGTCACGTCAACGTTGAACATCGTGTCGTAACGCACCACGTCGAGCACCACTCGTCCGTCGGCGTCGTCGTAGGCGTTGGCCGGGTGGAACACCCAGCACGGCTCGATGTCCACCCAACGCACCTGATCGGCGGTACCGCCGAGCGGTACGAACCCGAGCCGGGCCTGATACGACGAGTCCCAGCGATACGGCAACGCCGCCCCGCCCATCGCGGCGTCCAGGTTAAACAACACCGGCAGGTCATAGACCACCGCGTAGCGCTCCGTGATCGAGACGTCGTGAACCATGACCGGGCCGTTCGTCGCGATGTCGGCCCGGTGCCGGACCCGTCCATCCACACCGACGACCTCGTAGCGGACCTGGTTCCCCCACGCCCAGAAGTAGCTCATCGAGTGGAGCTCCCCCGTCGCCGGATCGAGCTTCGGGTGCGCTGTGTATGGATGCTCACGGGTGCCGTCGAAGTCGCTCGGACCAATCGTGTCAAGCTCGTCGGTCAACTCGACCGGCGGGGTACCCGCCTCGACGATCGCGAACGTGCGACCGGCATGACCGATCACGTTGGTGTTCGCCGCGAACAGCCGGACGTCATCGCCGAACGGCGAACGGCACCGCGGCTCCCCCAACACGTCGGTCACATCGGGGGTACGAACCCACCGGTTCCGATACCACTCGGCCCGCCCCTCACGAAGCCGCAGACCGTGGACCATCCCCGTGCCGGTGAACCAGTGATGACTCAACGGATCCACCGCCCCGACCGGATTCGGGCCGTTGCGGAGCAGACGACCATCGAGCTCGGTCGGGATGACGCCGGTGACCTCCAGATCGAACACCGTCAACTCATCGCTGACCGGCGCCCGGGGGCCCGTGGTCCATGGCGAAGGTGTGCTGGTGGTTTCGTGCATGATGCTCATGGGCCGATCTTCATCCCACACACTGCTCACCCACCAGACCAGAAACTGCTCACCGTGCGCTCACCTGCGGCGCCCGAAGCGTCGCTCAGTGTCCGGATCCGGTCCCGTGGCCGACGATGTCGTTGAGCGTGCGCAAAGCGTCTCCGAGAGGGACGGTGAGCTCACCGGTGAGGTGGCTCCGGACGATCGCCCAGCCGATCTCGAACAGCACTGCAGCGGCGACGGCAGGGTCGAGTCCCGCCCGGATGGTCCCAGCGCGTTGGCCGTCGATGAACGTGATGCGGATGAGGTCGGTCACTCGTTCTCGTTGGAGTTGTCGGGCGAGGGTGGCAGCGCGGTCGTCGAGCAGCTCGCGGTCGTCGAGGAACGGCGCGGCGAGGAGGTCGTCGCGTTCGTAGTGGGCGATCGCGACCTCGACCAGTGATCGGAGCCGGGACGGGGCAGGCTGATCGGGATGCATCGCGGTCGCGGCGGCCTCAAGGAATCCGTCGACCGCGTGTCGCACGGTGGCGAGATACAGCTCTTCTTTCGATTGGTAGTGGAGGTAGAGGCTTCCCTTGCCGGTCCCCGCTGCGGTGGTGATGCTTTCGACACTGGTGTGGCGGGTGCCGAAGCGCCGGAATCGCTGCGTCGCCGCGTCGAGCAGGCGTTCTCTGGCGTCGTCTTGTCGGACACTCATTCGGCGAGTCTACATCTGACCAGATTGCTAGTCTGGTCAGATGTCGCCATCAGAGATCGTGCATGCTTTCATCACCGCAATCGAATCCAAGGACATCGACGCCGCAGTTGCGCTGGCGTCGGAGAACATCTCGTACGAGAACATGCCCACGTCGCCCGTTGTCGGGCACGAAGGCCTTGCGGCGACCCTGCGCGCTTTCCTCGAACCAGCCGGCACGGTCGAGTGGCAGATTGTTGCGCAATGGGAGGTCGGTCGCGTGGTGATCAACGAGCGCCTCGACCGATTCGAGATCGGCACAGGCTGGCTCGAGTTGCCTATCGCCGGGGTCTTCACCATCGATGACGACAACAAGATCGAGGTGTGGCGCGACTACTTCGACATGGGTACCTACACTCGCCAGTACGCCGCGCTGACGGGTCGATGACCGAACGGCCCGACGAACCGAGCTTCCCATTGAAGGAGTATCTCGGCTTCGCCATCCATCGCGGCGAGGGCAGCGCCACCGCGACGCTCACCCTCGGCTCACAGCACATGAACCCCAACGATGTCGCGCACGGTGCGGTGGCGTTCGCGCTGATGGACACCGCAATGGGAGCTGCCGTCATGACGGTGCTCGACGACGGCAACCTATGCGCCACGATCGAGATCCACACCCGCTTTCACCGCGGTGCCATCAGTGGTGTGCTCGTCGCGGAGGCGACAGTACTCACCGTAGGCCGGACCATCGTCCACCTCCAGGCCCGCACGCACGACGACACCGGCCATCTGGTGGCCAGCGCAACGGGGAGCTTCGCCGTCATCCGGCCCCGCCCCACCGGCTGACACTCCGCGGAGCGTCACCCGGTCTGCCCGCCCAGCGGCGGTGTTCGCCAGCTTCGGAGCAGCTTCTTGACTTTCCATAGGTTACCTATCTATAGTATCCCTATGAGTGGGTCGTTGGAGAGATGGTTGGCGCCGCCGTTGGCGGTGTCGCGGTGGTTCAACACGCAGACCCCGGTCACTCTGGCTGATTTGCGGGGTCGGGTCGTCGTGATCGAGGCGTTCCAGATGTTGTGTCCGGGATGCGTGAGCCACGGTCTGCCCCAGGCGCAACGCATCGTCGACGCGTTCGACGGTGACGTGACGGTGTTGGGGTTGCATACCGTGTTCGAGCACCACGACGCGATGACGCCGGTGTCGCTGGAGGCGTTCCTGCACGAGTATCGGATCGGTTTCCCGGTGGGTGTTGATGCCCATGATCGGCCGGGTGGGATGCCGATCACGATGGGGCGTTACCAGCTGCGCGGCACACCGAGCCTGGTGTTGATCGATCGGGCCGGGACGATGCGGCTCAACGCGTTCGGCCACATCGATGACCTCACCGTCGGCGC
>JADLEF010000039.1 GCA_020846295.1 Acidimicrobiales bacterium | reverse complement strand
CGAGGCGCAGGCCGTAGGTCTCGCCGAAGAGCTCCTCGGGCACGTGGATGCCGTGGTCGGCGAGGCGGTCGGCGAACAGCGGCCGGATGCCGGTGGACTTGATGGTCCCGGTGAACAGGCCGTGTTCGTCCATCTCGCCGTACTCCTGCAGGACGAACACGTCGTTCATGGTGATCGTGTCGCCCTCCATGCCCGCTACCTCGGAGAGGTGGGTCACGCGGCGCGAGCCGTCGCGCAGGCGGGAGGTGTGCACGATGAGGTCCACCGCGGAGGCGACCTGCTCGCGGATGGCCCGCACCGGCAGGTCCATGCCGGCCATGAGCACCATGGTCTCGATGCGGCTGAGGGCATCGCGGGGGCTGTTGGCGTGCAGCGTGGACAGCGAGCCGTCGTGGCCGGTGTTCATGGCCTGCAGCATGTCGAGCGTCTCGCCGCCGCGGCACTCCCCGACGACGACCCGGTCGGGGCGCATTCGCAGGCTGTTGCGGACGAGGTCGCGGATCATGACCGCGCCCTTGCCCTCGACGTTCGCCGGGCGGCTCTCCAGGCGGATCACGTGCGGCTGGCGCAGGCGCAGCTCGACCGCGTCCTCGATGGTGACGATCCGCTCGTCGGTCGGGATGAACGACGAGAGGATGTTGAGCAACGTGGTCTTGCCGGAGCCGGTGCCACCGGAGACGAGGATGTTGAGCCGGCCGCGGACGCACACCTCGAGCAGGCCGGCGACCTCGGGGGTCACCGAGCGGGTGCGCACCAGATCGTCGATGGTGAAGCCGTCGGCGGTGAACTTCCGGATGGTGAGGCTGGGCCCGTCCACCGCCAGCGGCGGGATGATGGCGTTGACGCGGGAGCCGTCGGGGAGACGGGCGTCGACCATGGGCGAGGACTCGTCGATGCGCCGACCGATGCGGCCGACGATGCGTTCGATCACCCGGCGCAGCTGGGCGTCGTCGCGGAACTGGGTCTTGGTCAGCACCAGCTTGCCACGACGCTCGATGTAGATCTGCTTGCAGCCGTTGATCATGATCTCGTTCACGCTCGGATCGGCGAGGAACGGCTCGATGGGTCCGTGGCGGAGGAGGTCGTCGGTGATCTCCTTGCCGATGCGGATCCGCTCGTCGGCGGTGAGCTCGACCGACTCGCTGGCGAAGAACCCCTCGAGGTGGCTGGCCACGAGGTCGTTCATCGTCTCTTCGGTCATCGACGGGTCGTAGAGGCGGGCGCCGAGCCCCTCGAGCAGGGAGTTCTGAGCCCGTTCCTTCATGTCGTCGTCGACCGGCGACCCGTCGCCGGAGGTGAGGTACTCGACGAGCGCCTCGGTGTTGGCCGGCGCAGCGGGGGCCCCGGCGTGGGCGTCGGCCGGGCCGCCGGCAGCCCGGAAGGGCGGCGGCGGCGCCTGGCCGGCGGCCCGGAAGGGCGGCGGCGGTGCGCTGGGGGTGGCGGCGCGGGCCGGGGGTACCGGAGCGCTCGGCTGGCGCATCGGGTTGGGGATGCGACGCACCGGCGGGGCCGGGGCGACCGGGGGCACCGCGTCGGTCCCGTGGCCGGCGTGGGCCTGTGGCATACCGCTCGGTCCGGCGCCGGCGGCAGCGCCGGGGGAAGCGGCCGGGGTGCCGGGCATCGGAGGCACCGGTGGGGTGGGCGCCCCGTCCGGTCGGCGCCAGGTGCCCAACCCGGGAAGGTTCGGCACCGGCGGCGGCGCGCTCGCCGGCGGACGCCAGCGGGCGGGGGCGGACGGTTCGGCGGGCAGCCAGTCGGTCGGCGCGCCGGCGGGAGTCGGCGGGCGCTGGACCGGGGGCGCAGCCGCCATGGGAGGCGGCGGGAGCGGCGCTGCGGGCTCGTCGATGGCGGCGGCGAGGGCCGACAGCAGGGTGGTGGATCCGTTGCCATCGGTGCCGGCCGTCGAGCCGGGCCGGGGCTCGGGCTCACCCGACAGGGCGGCGGCGATGGCTTCGGCGTCGTCGGAGGCCGAGAACCTCATCGGATCGCTCACTGCGCGGCGACCTTGTAGTCGGTGACCGCGTCCATGAGGGTCTGGGTGACGTCCCACACCTTGGTGGTGCTGCCGTCGGCGGACTCCGGCTGCTTGGCCAGCCACAGCTTGCCGTTCTCCAGCGCGTAGGTCATGCGCTCGGTGTCGGCGGCGGACAGCGCCAGCGTCACCATGTAGTTGCCGACCACGGCGGGGGCGGCCTCGGTGCCGGCGTCGGCCGCGTTGGCCAGGTTGGCCAGCTGCACGTTCGCCACGAGGGCCTTCTGGATGATGATGTGGGTCATCGGCGTGGCCTTGGCCTCGGCCTGGGAGGCGTCGGTCACGGTGAAGCTGGCGACCACGGCGACGCGGTCACCGGCGCGCAGCGAGCCGCCGAGGACCCGCTGGGGCTCGAGCGAGAAGCTGAGCTGCAGCATGTCGGCGGGGACCTCGACGCCGCCGGCCCCGAGGGCGAGCGCGCCGCGGTCGACGAAGGAGGTGGTGAACAGGGCGCCGTTGGGGGCGATCTCGGCGGCGAGCACGAGCCCCTTGTAGGCGTTGAGGTCGGTGACGGCGCTGAGCGCGTCGGGGCTCTTGTCCTCGACGTTCACGAGGGCGACGGAGACCATGCCCTCGGTGGAGAGCAGCTTGTCGACCGAGGTGCCGGCCGGCAGCGTCTGCATGGCCACGAGCATCTGGACCTGCTCGCGACTGACGTCTTCCTCGGCGCTCGTGTTCTTGTTGTTGAGCACCAGGAACGTGCCGGCGAGCGCGAAGACCAGCGCGCCGACGATTCCGATGAGCTTCCTCTTGACTCCCATAGAGCCGTTATCGGCGCACGGGAGGCAACCCCTCAATAATTCCTGATTCCTACCCTAGGAAGGGGACCCGCCGCGACGCGTGATGTGAACGCCGGGTGGGCCGGGGGGGAGGGCCGGGTCGATCAGCCCTTGGAGGAGATCTTGGCCCGCAGCTTGGCCAGGTTCGCCTGGAACTCGGGCTGCTCGGTCGACCATGCCTGGTGGGTCAGCTCGTACTGCATGGCGTCCTGCTGGTTGTCGATGTTGGCGACGTCGCGCAGGGACTGCTTGAACCGCCGGACCAGCTCGGGCGGGCCGGCTGCAGCCTTGGCCGCCAGGGCCTGGGCGGTGGGCAGCAGCTCGTCGTCCTCCACGCACCTCCACACCAGGCCGACCCGCTCGGCGTCGCGGCCGTCGAGGATCTCGCCGAACAGGTCCAGGGCGAAGGCCACCTCGGGCCCGCACAGGCGGCGCAGCATCCAGCTGTGGCCGCCACCGGAGTGGATGCCGAGCTGCAGGAAGCGGGCGTCGAAGCGGGCGCTGACGCCGGCCACGCGCAGGTCGGTGATCAGCGCCAGGTTCATGCCGGCGCCCACCGCCGGGCCGTTCACCGCGGAGATGGTGGGCTTGGGGCTGCGACCGACCCGCAGGAACCCCTCGTAGATGGCGAGCAGGCCCTGACGGGTGGAGGTGCCGAGGTGGGTGAGCTCGGCGCCGGCGCAGAACGCCGGTGCTGCGCCGGTGATGACGATGGCGCCCACGTCGGGGTTGTTGTCGAGCTCGTCGAACGCCTCCTTGACCTCGTCGCACATGGCGAGGTCGAACGCGTTGCGTCGCTTCGGGTCGTTGATGGTGACCGTAGCCACCCGATCGGTGATGTCTACCAGCAGTCTCGACACGGGCGGCAGCGTAGCCACCCGGGCGCGGCCGCGTCACCCTCCCCGCCGGTGTTCTGTGCGGTCGGGGCCTAGCCTGACCGCCGTGGCGCAGCGCGGTGGTCCGGAGTTCCGGGTGGGGCTCGACGCGGTGATCGTGGCGGTGACCGACGAGCGGCCCAAGGTGCTGACGGTGAGCCTGGCCGACGGGAGGCCACGGTTGCCGTCCGGTCTGCTCGAGTTCGAGGACCGGACGCTGGAGCTCTCCCTGCGCCGCTTCGTGCGGGCCGAGACCGGGCTCGAGGTCGGTTACGCCGAACAGCTGTACACCTTCGGCGACGCCGATCGGGGTGAGCCGGTCGGGGTGGGCGGGCGGGTGCTGTCCATCGCCTACCTGGCGCTGGTCCGCGAGGTGTCGCCCCAGCACCGTGCAGCGTGGGTGGACTGGTACGACCTGTACCCCTGGGAGGACCACCGGGAGGGCCGGCCGACCGTGATCGACGACGTGATCGAGCCGGCGCTGGAGGCGTGGGTGTCGGCGTCGCCGAACGCGGCGGAGGCGGAGCTGCGCGAGGAACGGGCCCAGGTGGTGTTCGGCCTCGGCGGGGTGCCATGGGATGGCGTGCGGGTGCTCGAGCGCTACGAGCTGCTCTACGAGATCGGCCTGCTGGAGGAGTCCGTGGAGCGGGCCGATGCACCCGCCGGCGCCGGCGTGGCCGGCGGTGGTGTGGCTGCAGGTGCTGGTTCGGGCGTCGCTGCTGGTTCGGGCGTCGCTGCTGGTTCGGGCGTCGCTGGTGGTTCGGGCGTCGCTGGTGGTTCGGGCGTCGCCTCGTCGGTGGCGCTGCAGGGGGACCACCGGCGCATCGTCGCCACTGCGCTGGGACGGCTGCGGGGCAAGCTGACCTACCGGCCGGTGGTGTTCGAGCTGCTTCCGGCGGCGTTCACCCTGCTCTCGCTGCAGCGGCTGGTGGAGGCGCTGTCGGGGGTGCGGCTGCACAAGCAGAACTTCCGACGGCTGGTGGAGGGGGCCGGGCTGGTCGAGGGGACCGGTCTCATGGCCCCCTCGGGCGGCCGACCCGCCGAGCTGTTCCGCTTCCGGCGCGACGTGCTGCGGGAGCGACCCCGGCCCGGCGTCGGCATGCCCTGGACCCGCAGCGGCTGAGCCTGCTCCAGCGCGCCTGCGGTGGCGGCGCGCCGCGCTTACGGTGCTCCCAGCCGCGACCGTGGAGGGCGCCCGGCGCGGTCGGGTGGGGCGCCTTGGCTCGCGGTGATCCCCGCCTTCGGGTGTCGAGTGTGGCGGGTTGTGCGGTTGGGTGGAGGTGCTCAGCCGTGCGGCCGGCGCTCTGCGGTGACGGCGCTCCGAGCCGGCCGAACCCGCCTCCGTTGCCGGGTGCCGATGCGTTCGGGGTCGATCTCGTCCCGTCGTCGTCGTCCCGGCGCGACTGTCGGGCGCGACTGTCAGGGCGCGCCGGTCCTGTGGCCGCCTCCCCGAGCATCGGAGGGACGGCTCGGCGTGTGGCGCTTG
>JADLEF010000038.1 GCA_020846295.1 Acidimicrobiales bacterium | reverse complement strand
TACGCGCAGCGCCCGAACCTGGTGGGCCGCAACTACTTCCGCAGCGGGGTGTACTTCTTCGAGCGTGGCATGGGCGACATCGACGGCGTCGACGTGCTCGGCGGCACCCGCCCCGCCATCGAGACCACCGTCCTGGCCGAGCTCGAGACCATGCCCTGCCGCGTGCCCGGCGATTCCGGCGGGGTGCAGTTCATCATCGGTACCGACGGGTACGTCGCGGCCGGGGGAGGGGCACGGGTGGAGCTGCACTCGATGGCCCGGGGCGACACGGCCGGCACGACCATCTACCAGCTGCGCCCGAGCGACCCCGCAGGCTGGAGCAGCTTCGCCTCCGCGGTGGCCGTCGACCACGGCAGCGCGCTGCTGCGCTCGGGCCGCACCGGCAACGCCAGCCTGGTCGTGCACGGGTTGGTGTACGCCCCGGCCGGCGCGGTCGATCTGGCCGGTGCCGGCGCCGACACCGTCCAGATACGGGGCGGTATGGTGGCGGCCAAGGTGCGGCTGTCCGCCGTCGACACCATGGCGGAGCCGGGGGTGCTGGTGGCCGCCGGCGAGGCCTTCGTGGCGGAGAAGTTCGTGCTCAGCGCGGTGGTGACCGGCGGCGACGGCGCCACGGTGAGCACCAGCGCGGTGGTCCGCCTACCGGCGGACGACCCGACCAACCCGATCATCTACTCGTGGACCGTGACATGACAGGAGAGAGCAGCACCATGCACAACAACCGGGGCCTCGGCGACGACGGGTTCACGCTCATCGAACTGCTGGTGGTGATCGTCATCCTGGGGACGCTGTCCGCCGTGGTCGTCTTCGCCGTCGGCAACCTCACCGATCGCGGGACGCAGGCGGCCTGCCAGGCCGACGTGAAGTCGGTGGAGGTGGCGATGGAGGCGTACAACGCCAAGATGGGCGACTACCCGAACAACATGAACCAGCTCACCGGCAACGACGGGTTCCTCAAGTCGCTGCCGAGCAACCCGAAGTACAACATCTCGATCAACCCCGGGACGGGCGCGGTGACCGTTGCCCCGGCGTGCAGCTCACTGCAGAACTAGGCGCCGGCCACCTCGGTGGGGATCATGGAGCGGGCCACGGCATCGGCATGGGTGACGATGCCGTGGCGCACCAGCGAGCTCAACGACTGCTCGAGGGTGAACATGCCGTCGTGCTGGCCCATGGTGATGGCGTTGCGGATCTGGCGGGTCTTGCCCTCCCGGATCAGGTTGCGGATGGCGTGGTTGGCGATGAGCACCTCCCACGCTGCCACCATCCCTCCGCTGATGCGCGGCAACAGCCGCTGGGCCACCACCGCCACCAACGAACCGGCCAGCTGCACCCGCACCTGTTCCTGCCGTTCGGCAGGGAACACGTCCACGATGCGGTCCAGCGCGCTGGCGGTGTCGTTGGTGTGCAGCGTGGACAGCACGAGGTGACCGGTCTCCGCCACCGTCAGGGTGATGCTGATGCTCTCCGGGTCGCGCATCTCCCCGACGAGCAGCACATCGGGCGACTCGCGCAGCGCGGCCCGCAACCCATGGGCGAAATCCACGCAGTCGGTACCGATCTCGCGCTGGTTCACCAGGCCCCGTCCGTGCGAGTGGAGGTACTCGATCGGATCCTCGAGGGTCAGCACGTGGGCGGCGCGCTGCTGGTTGATGAACGCCAGCAGCGACGCCTGGGTGGTGGACTTGCCCGAGCCGGTCGGTCCGGTGATGAGCACCAGGCCCTGGGGCAGCAGCATCAGCTCGCGCACCTGCGGCGGCACGCCGAGCTCGTCGAGGGTGGGGATGCGGTCCGGCACGATGCGCAACGCCAGCGCGGGATGGCCCCGCTGGATGAACGCATTGCCGCGAACCCGGGCCTGCTCGCGCCACGTGATCGAGAAGTCGACCTGACGCAGTTGCGCGTAGGTGCGCTGATCCGCATCGCTCAACATGCTGATGATCAACTGGTACAGCACGCTGTCGGCGAAGGGCGCGACGTGGTCGATGGGCCGGAGCGTACCCTTCACCCGCACCATCGGGGCCGAATCGTGCGACAGCAGCAGGTCGCTCGCCCCCATGCCGACCGCCCACTCCAGCAGGTTGTCGATGTCCGCCCGCATCGCGCTCATGGATCGCAGTGTAGGAGCGCCTGGTGAATCCCGCGAGCAATGACACATTCGTAGTAGTCGCAATGATGATTGGACTCTGCGTCGGATCCTTCTTGAATGTCGTGATCTGGCGGGTGCCGCGTGGCCAGTCGGTGGTGCGGCCCGGGTCGCGTTGCGTGCAATGTGAACGGATGCTGACATGGAGGGCCAACATCCCGGTGCTGTCGTGGGTGGCGCTACGGGGCCGCGCCCGCTGCTGCGGCGGGCCGATCCCGCTGCGCTACCCGCTGGTGGAGTTGGCCTGCGCCGCCCTGTTCGGCATCGTCGCCTGGCGGTGCACGCCGTGGACGGTGCCGGCCTATGCGGCGGCGGCGGCCGGCCTGCTGGCGCTGGCGGTGATCGACATCGAGCACCACCGCCTGCTCGATCGGGTGCTGCTGCCCACCGCAGGGCTGACCATCCTGGCGCTGGGGGCGGAGGCAGCGGCGCTGGGCGCGCTCGCCCCGCTGGCCTCGGCGCTGCTGGGCGCGGGGATCGGCCTGGCCGCCATCGGCGCGATCCACGTCGCCAAACCGGACGGTATGGGCTTCGGCGACGTGAAGTTGGCCGCGCTGTGCGGCCTCGTCCTGGGCCGGCAGGGGGCCGGCTACGTGGGCGTCGGCCTGTTCGGCGCGTTCGTGGCCGGGGCGGTGCTGGGCGTGGGCCTGCTGGCGGCGGGCGCGGGACGCCGCACGCAGCTGCCGTTCGGGCCGTTCCTGGGTGCGTCGGCCCTGGGCGTGGCGCTGTTCGGCGGGCCGATCGTCGAAGCCCTCGCCAGGCTGGTCTGACCGGGCCGAGACGGGAGGCCGGTCGTCAGTCAGTCAGTCGGTCAGTCAGTCAGTCAGTCAGTCAGGGCGACGCTCGCTGCCCGACCGATCGACGAGCAACCACCTCATGTGTTGAGAGGGCCACCATGAGCGAACTCTAGACTGACGGGAACGAGCGGAGGTGGTGGGGCGTGTCGTTCCTGTTGGTGGTCTTCCTGATCCTGGTGGGCATCTCGGTCATCGGCGCCATGGGGGAGCGCGCCCATCGCGAGCGCGAGCAGGGACCCTGGTCCTGACCGAGACCGGCGCCATGCCGTTCGGTACGGACCCCGTTCAGGACGCGGTGGCCTCGAGCGCGCCGTCCGAGGTGCTCGCCGGGCTCGATGAGCGCAGCGGTACCACCTCGAGCGTCGCCGAGCCCCGGTCGTAGGGCCGCAGGTCCAATACCGACCCGACCCACACTGTGGCCAGCGTGGTGTGCAGCGCCACCGCCGGGAACGGCGGCGACGCCGTCAACTGCTGCTGCAGCGCCCGGAACAGCTCCTGCTCCAGCGCCCGCTCCTCGGCCAGCGCGAAGCGCGGCGAGATCGAACGGACCACGGTCGTGGTCCAGTTGATCAACGTCTCGCCCACGTTCGCCACCCGCATCGCCAGCACCGCGTGGGGATCGTGCACCATGCAACGGAAGCGCACCGTCACGCCGAACTGCTGGGACGCATCCGCCGACGGGGTCGGCAGGGTCACCTCGCCGTCATAGGGCGACAGATCGACGTAGATGGCCGTCGTCGCCCGCGAGAACCCCTT
>JADLEF010000037.1 GCA_020846295.1 Acidimicrobiales bacterium | reverse complement strand
GTGGGCGCGGAGGGACTCGAACCCCCGACATCTGCCTTGTAAGGGCAGCGCTCTAACCAACTGAGCTACGCGCCCGAGGGCGGCCCAGGCTACCGGGGCGGTGAGGGTCCGTGCGAAGCTCCGGCCCGGAGCCCTGCGGCGACCGATCGGCTCGTGCCCGATCTCACGCAACGCGGCAGGTCGCCGGACTCGGCCAACCGGCCATGAGACCCCGAGCCGACCGGTTACGTCCATGTCACAGGGCACGGTTCGTGGTGTCGAATCAGTTTCAGTCGAATGTCAGGTGCTCGGGAGGCCTCGCACCGACCACGAAGCGCGGCAAGAGTGGCGTCCCGACAACGGAACCACCATGACCTCGCCTCTGATCGCCTCCCTCCACCGATCGATCGTGCACCAGCCGGCCCGGCTGGCGGTCGTGCTGTTGGTCGCCGCCGCCGGCTGCGGCGGTGACGCACCGGTCAGCGCGCCGGTCCCGGCCAACAACGGCACGCTCCTGCTCGGCCCCGAACAGATCGAGTTGCAGACCTCGTTCTGCGTCGCCGAGCAGTCGAACTTCGGTGCCGTCGGCACCGGCACCACCGCCGACGGCACCCCGCTCGTGCTCACGGTCAAGAGCCCGGACATCGTCTCGGTACGGTTCGGCGCCCTCCGGGAGCTCGCCGTCACGCCGCCCGACGCCCCCCGCCTCGGCGCCTCGGCCACCATGGCCCTCAGCGCCGACGGCCGCCGCATCAGCGCCACCGGGACCCTCCTGCACCAGCCGGACGGGACCGCCGCCACCCCGGCGCACCTGCTGCTCGACTGCTGAGCACCGCCGGCCCGCACCGTCGGTCAGTCTCCGCCCTCGCCGCGCTCGTGGCGCCCCGGCAGGAACGGCATCACATCGTGGCGGCGCAACGCCTCCATCGCGGTGCGGGTCTCCCGCTGCAACTCCGGCAGCGCATCCGGCGGGAACCAACGGGCATCGCGCAGTTCCGGTGACGTCGGGCGGATCTCCTCGCCCTCGTCGACCGCCACCACCGCGGTGAACACGAAGTCCAACCGGCGCGGCTCCACGTCGAGCACCAGCTTCGCCGGCCCGAGGCCATCCAGCTGCAGGCCGACCTCCTCGCGAACCTCCCGCACCGCCGCCTCCTCGGGGCTCTCGCCCTTGCCCATCAACCCGCCGGGCAACCCCCATCCCGACCGGTATGCCTGGCGGATCAACAGCACGGCGCCGTCGTGCCGCTCGATCACCACGATCGAACCGGCGGTGAAGGTCGGGCTCAGCACCCGTACCACCGAGCGCCGCGCCCGCACCGGCAACCGCCGGAACACCTGCAGTGCGGCGCGTTGCGCCCACCACCGGGCGCCGCGCACGACCTTCCCCGGGCTCGGCACCCCCGGCCACGACAGCGCGCTCACCCCGCCACCTCCGCCGCCGGATCGAGCGCGGCGTCGCGCAGCGGTTCACCCGAGGCCTCGGGCCAGCGCCGCCGCAACGCCTCGCGCAACAGCGGCGGGCCCGCCACCGGCGTGCGCCGCGCCGCCGGGTCCAGCACCACCAACTCCCGGCCGTGGACATCGCACACGTCGATGCCCGCCTCCCGGGCGATCAGCACACCGCCGAGGTAGTCCCACACCCCATGCGCATCCACCGAGCAGTCCAGGTACGCGTCCATGCGACCGGCGGCCACCGCGCACAGGTCCAGCGCCAGCGCCCCCATCGCCCGGTACTGCCGCCACCCGAGGTGGGCGCGGGCGTGACCGGAGAGCAGCACCAGCGCGTCGCCCAGCACCTCGGTCCGATCCACCGGGGAGCGCAGCGGCGCGCCGTCCACCGTCGCCCCCTCGCCCCGCACCGCAGCGAAGCACTCCCCCGTCGCCAGGTTGCGGACCACCGCCACCCGCGGCCCTCGCTCGTCGACCGCGCACAGCGACGTGGCGTACCACGGCAGGCCGGCCGCCGCGTTGGTCGACCCGTCGAGCGGGTCCACCACCACGGTCACCTCGGCGTGCGCCGGGCCGGTCAGCCCCGACTCCTCGCTGAGGACCCGCACCCCGGCGTCTTGCAGCACGGCGAGGGCGGCGGCGTCGGTGGCGAGGTCGCTGTGGTGCAGCGAGCGGCTCCCCGCCACCAGCTGGCGCGACGGCGTCGCGGCCAGCGCTTCGGCCACGGCATCCGCGGTCGCCTGCAGCAACGCAAAGAGCGCGTCGTCGTTCACCCGACGATCGTAGGCAGGCCGCGCCGCGGTCCGGACCCCACCAACCGCAGCGGGCGGGGGGACCGATCGTCGCGGCCCTGGCCGGGCCTGCGATGCGCGCTGTCCAACCAGGTGGTAGGCCGCACTACGATGGGGGCGTCCTGCAGGCAAGGAGACAGCCGGGTTGGCCGTTATCGACGTGCCGGGGTTCGTGGCAGATCTGAAGGATCACGCCGTCGACCACGGCTTCCACATTCACGAAGAGCGTCATTTCGTGGAGACGTACTCCCTGCGCCAGACCTGGGAGGTGGAGCTCCACCCCGAGGACGCGTGCGACGGCCCTCTCCACCTGCACCTCTCCCTCGATGTCGACCCGCGCTCGCTGCTCGCGTTCGAGGACGCCGTGCTCGCCCTCGCGGACGACGAGGACCCGCCGGACGCGTTCCACTTCCCGATGCTGTTCAACTGGTCGCTGCCCCCGCTGCACCACCTGCCCGACCTGCTGGTGCTGGCCACCGACCTCGCCGGTATCGGCGGCCCTGACCTGCCCATCGAGGTCTCCGCCATCGACTCGACGGCCACCGTCACCGACGCCCCCGAGCGGACGATCACCATCACGGCCCGCGCCGAGGTGTCACTGGCCAAGATCCTCATGGGCCAGCAGCTGCTCTGCGACGAGCTCGAACGCTGCAAGCAGGTCAGCCTCTACCTGCTCGAACGGGCCCCCAGCTGGCTCGAAGGCGCCTGAGCCCCCGACTCCTCCACCGGGTTGGCGCGGCCGGGCCAGTTCGACAGATCGGGCCGTAGCGCCGCCCACGAGCGGCTCCGCACGCACCCCAGCCACACCCCTGCGCCGTAAGCGATGTCGTCGGCCACCCGCAACCCGACGAAGCGCGCCACATCGAGCGCCGGGCGCTGCTCCCACCAGTCCAGCAGCGCCGGCAGCACCGCCGCGGCCAGCACCACACGACGAGCCCGGCGCGAGCACAAGGCGGCGACAAGGGCGACCGGCCAGTACGGGCGCAACACCGCCCGCCCCAGCCAGCGACCGGCCAGCAGGTGGCCCGCACCGGCCAGCTCCAACGCCCGGCGGTTCGGCGCAGGCAGCCCGGCCAGCTTCCGCGGCAGCAGCGCGGTCGACCCGCCGGCCAGCGCCGCGCCGAGGAGAGGATGACCGGCGGCCACGGCGAGCCACGCCGCCGCGCTCCACGCCGACACCTGCACCGGCGGCACCAGCCCCGGATGGCGCTGCGCCAATGGCGCGGCGGCAGAGCCATAGCCGACGCGTTGCCTCCACCACGCCGCCCAACTGCGCCGCGGGGCGTGCTCGGCAACGACCTCCGGGGCGTAGCGCACCGTCGCCCCCCGCCCCACCAGCCTCCACACCAGATCGACATCCTCGCCGTAGCGCAGACCGGGATCGAACCCGCCGACGGCGTCGAGCGCCTCCCGCCGGGCGAGCAGGACCGCGGTCGGGACGTAGGCGACGCGGCTGCGCGGTGCGACCCGGGCCGGGACCGCACCCAGATCGAGCGGGGACTGCGCCTGCTCGTAGCGATCACGGGGTGACGGCCCGGGCCGCGACGCGATGCGAGGGGCGACCGCGGCCACGGCGGGATCGGCGAAGTGGGCCCCGAGGCGCTCCCACCAACCGCACGGCAGGACGACCCCGGCGTCCACGAACGCGACCAGCGGCGTGCGGACCCGGGCCAGGCCGTGCTGGCGGGCGATGCCCGGCCCACCCGGCGCGGGCCGGCGGCACAGCTCGACGCGCAGCGGCCGGCCCGAACGGTCCGGCCCCACCTCCAGATCCCCCGGACCGATCGGTATGGCGGAGCCGTCATCGACGACCACCACCGCCGGCGCGCAGTGCCCGTCGTCGACGCGCAGCGAGGCCATCGTCGCCGCCAGCGCCTCGAGGTCGTCGCACACCGGCACGACCACGGTGATCGTCGCCGGATCGAGCGCAACGGGCGAGGGAACCGGGTGCACGAAGCCGGCGTCGAGCAGCCGGCGGGCCAGCTGCGCCCGCCCCCTCGACCCGCCGATCGGCTCGCCCGCCACCCACCGCCCCACCACAGCCGCGCCGGCCTCCTTCAACCGCAGGATCCGCAACGGCGAGCCGCCGAGCAGCACCCGACCGTCGTCGAAGCGGCACACCGACGGATCCAGCGTCAGCACCCAGTCCGCCGGCGGCGGCCCGCCAGCGCTCACCCGAGCTCCATCACCCGCAGGAACGCCGCCGGGATACCGCCCGGTCCGTCGAGCAGGACGCACCGCGCCCCCACCCGCCCGGCCAGCTCCTCGGCGTCTTCCGCGTCGTCGGCGGGGGCGATCACCGCCAGCTCGTCGAGGCCGCCGGCCGCTGCCGCCGGGTCGGCGCCCGCGGTGGGCCGGCAATCCGACAGCAGCACCACCAGCCGACGGCTGGCGCGGGCCAGGCTGAGCTGGGTGCGCGCCACCCGCAGCGCCAGCGACACGTCGGTCGGCCCGAACCCGCGCAGCGACAGCAGATCGTCCACCACCTCGGGCGGCTGGCGTCGTTCGTTCTGCGCCTTGATCATCAGGATCGTGTCGGAGAAGGCGAGCACCGAGTAGTCGTCCCCGCAGCGCCAGGCGCACGCCGCGGCCGCCAGCGCGGCGGCGGCCAGCCGGTCGCCGCCCATCGAACCGCTGCGGTCCACCAGCAGGCACAGCGCGACGTCCGGCTGGGCCCAGGAACGGACCTTGAGCTCCTCCAGCGACGGACGGCGGCGCAACCGGCGGGCGTCGACCAACGCCTCCAGGCTGGCGTCCACATCGAGATCGCCCTCCGAGCGATCGGCCGGCGTGGTGCGCAACCGGCGCACCCCGCGCCCCTTGGCCGGCCCCGCGCGGGTCAGGTCGAGCGCCAGGCGGCCCGCCAGGCGGCGGGCGAGCTGGGCCAGGGCGCGGTCGGTGGCACCGGTGAGATCGGCCAGCAACGTCAGCGCCTCGTCGCGGTCCTCGCTGAGCGCCTTGTCGAACCCGGCCTCGTCGAGCACCCCGATGTCGGGCGACACGTCCTCGAACTGCTTGTGCTTCGCCAGGTCGCGGCGCGACGTCGTACGCCGCCGCTGCTTGTTGATCTCCTCCTTGGCGGCGTCGCCCTCCTGGATCCGGCTGCGGTCCTGCTGCGCCAGCTGCCGGGAAGGGCTCAGGATTTTCCCGGGTCGGACACCTTCGACGAGTCGTCCGGTTCGCCCTCCGCCGCACCGGCAGGCGGCCCGAACGTCTGGTTCCACAGCTCGGTGACGATCTCCTCCGCGCTGCGCCCGCTCGCCTCGTGCAGGCGGATGCGGCCCGACAGCGACACCAGCGCCGCGTCGAGCCCCACGCCGTACTCATCGGTACGGCCGCCGCGCAGCACGGCCAGCGAGGTGGCCACCCGGACCAGGTCGATGGCGCCGCGCACCGACGAGCCGACCCGGATCTCCGGGTGGTTCCGGGTGGCGCGCACCACCTCCACCACCCCGGCCAGGAACGGGTGGGGCACCGGCGGGCCCTCGGCGGCGGCACCGTCGAGGTGGGCCTGCACGATGGACGCCTCCTCCGCCGCGCTCTGGTAGCCCATGGCAAGCCGGCACACCCGGTCGTACACCGCGGCGGAGATGCGCGCCGTGCCCACCGCGTCGAAGGGGTGCATGGCCGCCACCAGGCGGAAGCCCGCCCCGGCGCGCACCAACCCCAGGCGGGGCACGTGCAGCTCGCCCTCGCTCATCACGGTGATGAGCAGGTTGAGCGTCTCCTCCGGAACCCGGTTGATCTCCTCGATGTAGAGCAGCGAGCCGTTGCGCAGCGCGGAGACCAGCGGCCCGTCGACGAACCCGTCGGGCCGGTAGCCCTCCTCGAGCACCTGCGAGGGGTCGAAGTGACCGACCAGGCGCGCCGGGGTCAGCTCGGCGTTGCCCTCGACGAAGGTGAACTCGAGACCGAGGGCGTGGGCGAGGGCCCGCAGCAACGTGGATTTCCCCGTGCCGGGCGGGCCCTCGAGCAGGATGTGGCGCTCCGCGGCCAGCGCGGCGACGATCAGCTCGATCTCGCGTCGCCGTCCAACGACACGGCCGCCGAGCGCTTCGATGGTGGATCGGTCGAGCCGCATCGGCTCAGTAAATCAGCATCCCTCGGATGTTCTTGCCATCGCGCATGTCCTGGTAGCCCTCGTTGATGCCCTCGATCGGATAGGTCTTGGTCACCAGCTCGTCGAGCTTGAGCTTGCCCTCCTGGTACAGGCGCAGCAGGCGCGGGATGTCACGGCGGGGGTTGGCCGAACCGAAGATCGACCCGACGAGCTGCTTCTCCATCAACGTGAGCGAGAACAGGTCCATCGGGACGTTCTGCATCTCCATCGGCGCCACCGACGTGTGCACGACGCGGCCGCCCTTCTTGGTGGCGAGCAGCGCCGGCTGGATGAGGTTCGGGTCACCGACGCCGACGGTGATGATCGTCTTGTCCGCCATCTGGCCCCAGGTGAGGTCCATCACCAGCGCGGTGGCCTCCTCGATGGAGCTCGCGGTGTGCGTCGCCCCGAAAAACTGGGCCTGTTCCCGCTTGAACTCCACCGGGTCCACCGCGATGACATGACGGGCGCCCGACATGGCCGCGCCCTGCACCGCGTTCATCCCGACGCCGCCGCAGCCGATGACGATGACCGACTCACCGGTCTGCACCCCGGCGGCGTACACCGCGGAACCCCAACCGGTCGTGACGCCGCAGCCGACCAGCGCGGCCTTGTCCAGCGGGATGTCCTTCTCGATCTTGATGCAGGACGCCTCCGACGCGACGGTGTACTCGCCGAAGGTGCCGATGCAGCACATGATGCCGAGGTCCTGGCCCCGGGCATGGTGGCGGGCGGTGAAATCGGTGACCTGACGGCCGGCGAGCAGGAACGCGCCGAGATCGCACAGGTTCTGGTGCCCGGTCGAGCAGCTCGGGCAGCGGCCACAGGCGGGGATGAAGCCGAACACCACGTGGTCGCCCGGCTGCAGGCTGGTGACGCCGGGCCCGACCTCGACCACCTCGCCGGCGCCCTCGTGGCCACCGATGACCGGGAACTGCTGCAGTCCGAGCTCCTTGGCCGTCTCGTCCGGCACGGTCATGTCCCCGGTCAGCAGGTGCTCGTCGGAGTGGCACAAGCCGGAACCGACCAGCTTGACGAGCACCTCGCCCGCCTTGGGCGGGTCGAGCTCGACCTCCTCCACGGACCAGTCGGTCTGGGGAGCCCAGATGATGGCGGCTTTCATCTTCATGGAAGGACCCTTTCAGCGGCGGAAGCTGTGGCGTTCGTCACGTCCGGGGGCGAGGCTAGCCCAGCGCGAGCCCGTGCAGGACCGCTTCGAGGTCGGCGCACCACGCCCGCAGGATCGTCCGCCCCTGTTGCGCCGTCGCTCCCAGCGGATCGCCGAGCACTCCCGACGCGCTCACCGCTCGGACGCCTCCGGAGCGCAGCGGGCCGGCCAGCCGCTCGATCGGTTCGAGGTTGCCCGCCACCGCCCGCTCGAGCCGGACGAGCGTGCGGTCGAGCGCGAGCAGGACCGAGGTCTCGGTGTGGCCGGCGTGCAGGTCCCCGCCGTCGGGCCGGCGCGGCGACCACACGACGAGGCGCCGCCCCTCGCCCTGCAGCTGGGCGACGGCCCGGCGCAACCCATCGGCGTTGCCGCCATGGCCGTTGACGGCGACGACGGCACGCACCTCGGCACCGGCGCTGCGCACCAGTTCGACGAGCACGCTCGCCAGCACGTCGGTGCCGATCGACAGCGTCCCGGCGAAACCCTCGTGCTCTCCCGAGGCCCCGTACGACAGCGCCGGGGCGACCACCACCCGGGCGTCGGCGCGGGGCCGCCGGCCGGCCACCTCGGTGGCGACGGCAACGGCGATGCGGGTGTCGGTGTCGAGCGGCAGGTGGGGACCGTGCTGCTCGCAGGAGCCCAGCGGGACCAGCACGACGAGCGGCGTGTCGGCGTCCGGCGACGACCAGCGGCCCAGCTCCTCCGCCGGCGGACCGGCGTCGCTCACGGCACCACCGGCGGCTCGAGGTACCCCCAGGTACGGAGCGCGTCGAGGATGGCCTGGGCCGCGGTGGCCGGATCGGCCTGCACCAGGCGCGGCGCGCGGGCGGCGGTGTCGAACACACCGGTCAGTGCCGCCACCCGCTCCCGAGCGGTGTCGCCCCTTGGAGCGGCCAGCACGCTCGGGCGCGGTCGGAAGGGGCGGTGCTCGACGACGGTGATACGACCCGCGGTCGGTACCTCGGCCGGATCGGGCGGGGCGAAGCGGGTGACCGGGCGGCGCGACGCCGCCAGCACGTCGGGCAGCGCGGCCCGGCGCAGCACCGCGGCACCGGCTTCCACCGAGAGCACGGCCGGGCCGTGCACGCACAGCCGCTCCCGACGGCCGCGCTCGAGGCGGCGTTCGGCCAGCACCGCACCATCGTCACGTCGCTCGACGGCGCTCAACCCGGCCGCCGCCACCCACCCGAGCTCGGCGGCGAGCAGCGCCGGCACCATGGCCCCGCCGCGGTCGACGCTGCGCACGCCGCACAGCCACCACTGCGCTGGCCGCGGGGCGGAGCGGGCCAGCGCACCGAGGCCGGCCGCGACCACCCCGCTCGGGGCCTGTTCGCCGACGTCGATCCGCACCGCTCGAGCCGCTCCGACCGCCATCGCGTCGCGCAGCACCGCCTCCACACCAGGCGGACCGGCGACCGCGGCGACCACCTCCGCGCCCGATGCGGCCGCCAGGCGCAGACCCCACTCGAGCGCGGCGGCATCGGCGGCGGACCAACCGAGCGCGCCCTGACGGGCGCCGGCCGGGCCGGCACGGTCCGCCCGCAGCGACACCGCCTTGATCGCCACCCCGATCCACGGCACGCCGACCGATGACACCGATCAGCTCCGCTCGAACACGACGCCGTGGCCGCCGTCGGGATAGGTCCAGGTGATCGCACCGGCCGTGTTGCAGACCAGGTAGCACGTGCCGCACTCGAAGCACTGCTCGTAGTTGAACAGCACCGCACCATCGGCCATGGGCACGAACAGGTTGGCCGGGCACGCCGTGACACAGGCCCGGGTGGTGCAGCCACGGCACTGGTCACCGTCGACGGTGATGTGCGGCCGAGCCCCGACGCGGAACTCGACCGTGCGCATCCGCTCCTCGAAGGACACCGCCGGCCAGTTCCCCATGGCGGCGAGGATAGTTGGCCGCCCGCACCCTGACCCGCTGACGGTGATCGGTGCCGCACTCCCATCCGCCGCGGCCGCCGGCACCGAACCGACCGTCGACGCTGCGCCGCAGCACCCGCCCCGAGTCGAGGAACCCTGCCATGGCCCACCTTTTGCTTCGACGCGCCCTCCCGCTGATCGCCGTGCTCGCCGCGGCGGCCTTCACCGGCTGCCGTGGGGCCGACGCGAACGACGCCGGGCCCGGCCCCGACGCGCCACGCACGCTGCCGACATCGGTCCCGCAGCGGCCCCCGACGCCCACCCCTCTGCCGCCGGCGACCGATCCGGTCGCCGCGGTCGAGGCCTTCGTCGCCGCCGAGGCCGATCGCGACGCGGTGGCAGCCTGGTCGCTGCTGTCCGCCGAGGACCGGGTGCGCTACCCGACCCCTGCGATGTGGCAGACCGAACACCGCCAGCTGCCCCAACTCCGGTCGGTGGCCGTCTCCGGTGCGCCCAGCCCGACCGTCGCGGCCGCCGCCGATCCGCCCGGTGCGCTCGACCTCGCCGCCGAGGTCACCTTCGACCCCGGGCTCGACCTGACCAAGGGCATGGTCCCCGCCCGCGCCCAGGCCACCTGGCGGGTGGTGCCCGAGGAAGGGGGCTGGCGCATCGCCTACCGCGACAGCCGCTTCGATGCCGTCACCGCCTCCGAGCACACCCTCGCCGAGGACGCCGCCGCCTGGGCGGATGCCCGGCGCCGCTGCCGCACCGAAGACGCCTTCGGCCGCCGCCTGGAGGTCGGTGGCGGGGTGGTCGGCGTCGCCGGGCTCGCCGAACGGCTCTGCGGCGCCGGGCGCACCGTACCTGCAGGTACGCCGGCTCGGATCGAGGCGGCGGAAGCCGCCGCCGTGGTCGCCGCCTTCGGTCCCGGAGCGCTCGAGTGGGCCCGCGTCATCGCCCTCGAGGGCGCCGTCCCCCAGCGGGTGGTGCTCGGCCCGCTCGGCGAACGCTGGATCGCCATCGGCGTCCTCGCCGCCTGACCCCATCCACCAACCAACCAGCCAGCCAACCAACCAACCAACAGCGACAACAGCAGTACTGGGAGAGGAACACATGCAACGCACGTTCAGACGAGGCTGGGGCCGGGCGACGCTCGGCGG
This sequence comes from Acidimicrobiales bacterium, assembly GCA_020846295.1. GTDB lineage: Bacteria > Actinomycetota > Acidimicrobiia > Acidimicrobiales > CAIXPF01 > CAIXPF01. Next base: position 14,198 of record JADLEF010000037.1, on the reverse strand, counting down.
CCTGGCCCTCGGAGGCACGCTCGCCGCGGGGTTCAGCCTGCAGACGGCGGGCGGCTCCAGCCACCGGGAAGCACCGCTGATCACCGAGGACCCGGTGGTCGACAACACCGACACCTACGCCTTCGTCAGTCCCGACGATCCGGACTCGGTCACCCTGCTGGCCAACTGGATCCCGCTCGAAGCACCGGCCGGTGGCCCGAACTTCCACCGTTTCGGTGACGACGCGCTCTACGAGATCAACATCGACCTCAACGGCGACGCCGTCGACGACCTCCGCTACCAGTGGCGCTTCGCCACCAAGATCATGAACCCCGACACGTTCCTCTACAACTCGGGGCCGGTGACCGCCCTCGACGACCCGGATCTCAACGTCGTACAGACCTACACCGTCACCGAGCTGTTCGCCGACCAGCGCCGGGTGGTGGCCGAAGGGCTGGCCGTCCCGCCGGCCAACATCGGTCCCCGCTCCACCCCGGACTACGAGGACAACCTCGGCTCGGCCGGGGTGTCCACCGTCGGCACCGAGTACGGGGACATCGAGTTGTTCGCCGGACCCCGCAAGGACCCGTTCTTCGTGGACCTCGGCGCAGTGTTCGACCTCGCCGGGCTCCGCCCCCTCAACGAGGCCCACGCCATACCGCTCGGTGCGGAGGAGGGCATCGACAGCCTGGCCGGCTACAACGTCCACAGCGTCGCCATCAAGTTGCCCATCGCCTACCTCGGGCACCTCAAGGACCTCTACGGCGTGCAGGACAGCGTGATCGGCGTGTACTCGTCCACCTACCGGCAGTCGACCAGGGTGCTCGGCCACGACGGCTCGGTCACCCATGACGGCGGCTGGGTGTCGGTGTCCCGACTCGGCATGCCGCTGGTGAACGAGGTCGTCGTCCCGCTCGGGTCCAAGGATGCGTTCAACGCCTCCTACCCGATCGACGACGCCCAGTTCGCCGCCAAGGTGCTCGATCCCGAGGTGGCCCGCCTCATCCCCGCGCTCTACCCGGGGGTGCAGGTCCCGCCGGCGCCACGCAACGACATCGCCACCATCTTCCTCACCGGCATCCCCGGGCTCAACCAGCCGGACTCGGTCGCCCCGTCCGAGATGATCCGGCTCAACTACGACATCAAGCCGACGGTGAGCGACCCCAACGAGCAGGACCGCCTCGGGCTGCTCGCCGGCGAGCAGGACGGCTTCCCCAACGGCCGCCGGCTGGGGGACGACGTCGTGGACATCGAGCTGCGGGCCCTGGCCGGGGGCACGCCGTTCACCCCGGCGTTCAACGTGGCGCCGAACAACGCCCTCACCGACGGCGTGGACGGCTCCAGCGTGCCGTTCCTCGACCGGTTCCCCTACGTCGCCCCGCCCCTGGCGGGTTACGACAGCTGAGCGGGAGCTGAGACCGATCATGGCGACACCGCCGCTGGACATTCCGACCGGTATCCCCACGCCTCCGGGGGAGACCGACCCCTCGGCGCCGGCACGGCGTCGCCATGGTCACTCGGGCAGGACCCGACGTGCGGTGCGCTGGCTGGCGCCGGCCGCCGCCGTCGGCCTGCTCGGCGCGGCGACGCTGCGCTTCCTCGACGATCCCGTCCCCGACGCCGACCGCCTCGGCGTGACGACACCGGTTCGCGGCATCGACGTGATCGCCGGACTCGAGGCGGCGGTTTCCGCCCGCCCCGACGACCCGGCCACCTGGCAGCAGCTGGGCAACGCCTACGTCACCCGGGCAGCGCACACCGGCGATGCGTCCTACGGTGCGCAGGCCGCCGATGCCTTCGACCGAGCCGACGCGCTGGCCCCCGGGGCGACCGCCACCACACTGGGCCGAGCCTCGCTGGCACTGACCCGCCACCGCTTCGACGAGGCCCGGACGCTGGCGGCCGAGGTGCTCGCCCAGCGTCCGGCAAACCCCGAGGCGCTCGCCGTGCTCGTCGATGCCAGCGTCGAGCTCGGCCGCTACGACGACGCCCGGCGCTACGGCCAGCAGCTGCTGGACGTGCGCCCCGGTGTGGCCGCCTTCACCCGCGCCGCCTACCTCCGCGAGCTCCACGGCGACCTCGACGGCGCGCTGGCCGCCATGGTGCAGGCCGAGGCAGCCGCCGGCGGGCTCGATGCCACCCGAGCCGGCGGCGACGCCAGACCGACCGGTACGCTGGCCACGGTGGTCGCCCTCCAGGGCGATGTGCTGTTCGCCTCCGGCCGGGCTGACGAGGCGGCCCAGCGCTACCGCCGGGCGCTCGAGCTCGCCGACGACCTCACCGTCGCCTCGGTCGGCCTGGCCCGTGCCGACGCCGCCGCCGGGCGCGTTGAGGAGGCCGAGCAGCGGCTGCAGGCGCTGCTCGAACGCTCCCCCACCCTCTCCGCCGCCATCCTGCTCGGCGACGTGCAACGCCTGGCCGGCCGACCGGCCACCGGTGACGAGCTCGTCGACGTGATCGCGCAGCTGCAACGGGCGGGTGGCGCGAGCGTCGAGCTCGAGCTCGCCGTGCACCTCGCCGACCGGGGCCGGCCCGATGTGGAACTGGCCCGCGCCGCCTACGACGAGCGGCCCGCGGTCTACGGCGCCGATGCGCTCGGCTGGTCGCTCACCAGGGCCGGACGGGCCGCCGAGGCGCTTCCCTACGTGCGCCGGTCCCTCGCCCTCGGCAGCGCCGACGCCGGCGTGCACACCCACGCCGCGCTCGCCCTGCACGCCACCGGCGATGAGGCCGCCGCCGCCGACGCGCTGCGGCGGGCCTTCGCCGAGAATCCCCACGTGGGCTTCGGGCTGCGCGGCGAGCTGGGGGCGCTGGCCACCTCGCTCGGTGTCGCCGTCCCGCCCGCCTGGCCCAGCAGCGCAGGTCCGTCATGAGGCCCGCTGCACACCGCTGGCGGTGGGCCGGGCTGCCGATGCTCGTCGCCGTGCTGATCGGGCTCAGCTCCGGCACCGCCGGGGCGCACCCGTTGGGCAACTACACCGTGAACCACTACCGGGGCCTGACCGTCGCCCCCGATGGCGTCGCGGTGGACTACGTGCTCGACCTGGCCGAGATCCCCACCTTCCAGGACCGCGGCGCCCTCGCCGCCGCCGGCAGTACCGACCGGTATGCAGCGCAGCGCTGCGAGGAGACGGCGGGCCGGCTCCGCCTCGCCCAGGACGGCGAGCCGCTCGTGTTGACGGTCCGGCGCAGCTCGGTCGCCTTCCCGAGCGGGCAGGGCGGCCTGGCCACCACCCGGATCGAGTGCGCGCTGCGGACCGCGCCCGGCGTTGAGATCGACGACGGGGTGCTCCGCTTCGACGACGCCGCCGCCGGCGAGCACATCGGCTGGCGTGAGGTGACGGTGCGGGGCGTGGGGGTGGACGTGTCCGCCGACGTGCCCCTGGCGAGCACCAGCGCCCGGCTCACCGCCTTCCCGGCGAGCACCGCCGGCGGCGTGCCCCGGGTCGACGCCGCCGTCGCCACCGTTCGGGTGGTGGACAGGACCGCCCGACTTCCCGCCGTCGACGGGGACGCGGCGCCAGGAACGGCGGCCGGCCTCGCCGGGCCGGCGGTCGCGGTGGGCCGGTCCGCTGATCCGCTGGCGGCGCTGATCGGGCGGGCCGACGGTGGCTGGTGGGCGATGGCGCTCGCCCTCGCCGTCGCCGCCGGGCTGGGCGCTCTGCACGGCCTGGCACCGGGCCACGGCAAGACCGTGGTGGCGGCCTTCCTGGTGGGCTCGCGCGGGACCCGTCGCCAGGCGGTGGGCCTCGCCGCCGCGGTGGCGCTGTCGCACACGTCCGGGGTGTTCGTGCTCGGCGGGCTCACGTTGGCCGCCTCGGCGACGTTTCCGCTCGAGCGCGTCTACGGCTGGCTGCAGCTCTGCTCGGCGGTCATCGTGCTCGGCCTCGGCCTGTGGCTGGCCCGTCAGACCCTGCGCACCGGCTCCCCACGCCGGCGCCACCCGCACGACCACGACCACGACCACCCGCACCCACATGACGAGCACCCGCCGCACCCGCACCCGCATGACGAGCACTCGCACCCGCACGACGGCGGCGTCCACCGGCACGGCGTGCTGCCCCACCGGCATCGGGTGGCGTGGGACCGCATCGAGCTCGAGGGCCCGTTGCGGTGGCGACCGCTGCTGGCCCTCGGCCTGTCCGGGGGCCTGGTCCCCTCGGCGTCGGCGGTCGTCGGGCTGCTCGGCGCGGTGCAGGTCGGACGGATCGCCTTCGGGGCGGGGCTCATCCTCGCCTGCGGGGCCGGCCTCGCGTTCGCACTGGTCGGCGTCGGGCTGGGTGTCGTCGCCCTGAGCCGTCGCGCCGGGGCCATGGTGCCCGTCGACGCCTGGCGGGCCGCCATCCAACGGTGGACCGCGCCCGCCGCCAGCGCTGCGCTGCTGCTCGCCGGCGCGTGGCTGGTCAGCCGGGCGCTGACCGTGCTCTGACCCGTCCAATACCGGCAGGTATGGCATCATACCGCCAGGTATGGCGGCGCCGCCGGCCGGGCGCCGTCAGCCGAACGTCCGCCACGCGGTCACGGCGTCGGCGGCGAGCTCGCGCAGCTTCACCCCGCTGCGGCGGGCCTCCCGGCGCAGCAGCATCGAAAGACCGGCCTTCGGTGCCGGGTTGTTCACCGTGAACAGCGCTTCGACGAGGTTGCAGATCAGCTGCGGGTACCGGAACTGCACCCGCTCGGACAGCACCAGCCCCGGTGCCCGCCGCAGCTTCTCGTGGTCCGCCAGCACGAAGCTCGACGCCAGGCGCCGCCGGTAGCGCTGCAGGAACGACGCGGACACGTCCGCCGCCCGTAGCGCCTCATCGGCCACCGCTGCGGCCGCCCAGCCCGAGCCGATGGCGAAGTTCACGCCCTCCAGCCAGATCCCCGCCGCCAGGCACAACGCCGCAGCATCGCCGGCGACGAGCATCCCGTCGGTGCACAGCTCCGGCATCATGGCCAGACCCGCCTCGGGGATCAGGTGCGCGCTGTACTCCAGCAGCTCGCCGCCCTCCACCAGGGGGGCGATGGACGGGTGCCGCTTCAGCTCGGCGATGAGCGCCTCCGGCCGGACCCCCGACGCCCCCAGGGCGGCGACGTTGAGCACCACCCCGATCGCCACCGAGTCGCGGTTGGTGTAGAGGAAGCCGCCACCGGGGATGGACCCCGTGCACCCGACGATCTCGAAGTCCGCGCCCTCGAGGTCGCGCAGCCCGAACCGCCGGTCGATCTCCTCCTTGGGCAGCGACAGCACCTCCTTCACCCCCAGCGTGAAGTTGGCCGGCTCGCCGTGGTGGTACAGCCCCGCCTCCTTGGCCAGAAAGGAGTTCACCCCGTCGCAGGCCACCACGATCGGCGCCCGCAGCTCGCCGTCGGGCCGATCGGTCCGCACGCCGACGACCCGACCCCCCTCCCGGATCAGCCCGGTCACCGTCGTGGCGGTGATCAGCTCGGCCCCGGCTTCGACGGCGTGCCCGGCCAGCCACGCATCGAAATCGGGCCGCAGCGTGGTGCAGCCGTTGTAGGGGGCAGCGCCCCAGCGGGCGCTGCGGAACTCGACGTTGAGCGACTGGTCCTCGGTCAGCATCATCGTGGAGCGGCGCACGATCCACCGCTGCACCGGGATCTCGTCGGTCCAGCCGGGCAGGATCGTGTCGAGCACCCGTCCGTACACCACACCGCCGTACATGTTCTTGGCCCCCGGGAACGGGCCGCGCTCGATCAGGCAGACCCGCCGGCCGGCGCGGGCCAGACCCAGCGCGGCGGCGGACCCGGCCGGACCGGCGCCGACCACGATCGCCTCGAACTCAGCGGCTGCGCTCACGAGCCCTCCGCGACCATCTCGGCCCCCAGCCGGGCCGCCAGCTCGTCGATGACGGCCGGGGCGTCCGCCACCACGGCGAGATCCGCCATCGCCATCATGGGGCAGCTCGGGTCCACGTTCACCGCCACGATGTGATCGGGACTGCCCAGCCCGGCGGTGTGCTGGATCGCTCCGGAGATGCCGAAGGCGAGGTAGAGGCGCGGGTCCACCGTGACCCCGGTGGTGCCGATCTGGCGCTCGTGGGGAACCCAGCCCCAATCGGTCAGCACCCGGGTGGCGCCCAGCGCCGCGCCGATCTGCCCGCCGACCGCAGCCAACCGCTCGAGCCGCGCCGCAGACCCGAGTCCGGCGCCGCCGGCCACGATGCGCTCGGCGTCGGCAAGCTCCATCGTCCTCACGTCGACGTCGACGAACCCCAGCGATTCGATCGACCCTGGCGACGCGCCCGCCGAGGGGGCCAGCTCGAGCCGGCGCAGCGCCACCGGCGCCGCACCGGCCGGCCGGCCCAGCGGCCGCCGGCCGACCTGCCGCGTCGCCACGAACGGCCCGTCGACGTGCAGCGACTCGATCCCCGCCGAGCGGCCGTCGGTGCGCAGCGCGCGCCCCGCTGCGGCGGCCAGCGCCCGCGGCACGCACGGCCAACCCAGCTCGTGGGCGAGCCTCGGCGCGAGGTCGCGCCCGCCGGGCCCGTCGGGTAGGCACACCAGCTCCACGCCGCTCACGAAGGGGGCGAGCCGCCCCACCCAACGATCGGGTCGGAACGGGCCCGCCTCCCAGCCGTAGACGGCCGAGGTCACCCCGGTCAGCTCGGCGCAGGCCCGCTCCACCCCGTCACCGACGAGCAACGTGATGGCACCGGTGCGGGCGACGACCTCGTCCGATCCGAGCGGTAGGTGCCCGTCCCGCACGACGAGCAGGGCGAGCGTGGACGCCGGCGCCGCACTCGGCGCAGCGGCGGGAGCGGGCGTATCGGGAGCGGGCACGGCCGTGAGTCTGCTCGCTCCGGCCGATGCCGTCGAGCAGGTCCGCCACCCGACACCCGGCCCCGGACGCGACCGTGCCGCCGGACGAGGCCGGCGGCACGGGTGATCGGTGAGCCGCGGCTCAGCCGGCGGTGGAGGTGCGCAGCCGCTTGGCGGCGAGCACGGCGAGCCCGCCGGCAGCCAGCAGCACGGCGCCGAAGCGGGCCATGTCAGCCGACGGCGACCCGGTGAAGGGCAGCGCCCGCGCCGTGTTGTCGAGCACCGCCACGCACTGCCCGGCGGCGTTGCGCGACTGGCCGCTGGCGCACGGCGCCGTGGAGGTCGTCGTCCCGCCCAGGCCGCTGCCGGCCGACGTCGTGACCGCAGGAGCGGTGGTCGAGGTGGGAGCGGAGGTCGTGGTCGTGGTGGTCACCTGCAGCTGCTGGCAAGCGGCGGCGGCGGCCGGCATGTCCACCGGAGCGTTCGGAGCCGGGCACGGGGGCGGCGTGCAGTCACCCGAACCGCCGTTGTTGGCCGACAGCAGCGTGTTGAATCGACCGTTCATGGAGTAGAAGGACCCGCCCGGCCCGACGATCTCCAGCGGCGGACCGACGTTCGCGTCGAGCTGGTAGCAGGTGACCGAGGTCGCCGACGTGCCCAGGTTGAGCGTCAGGCTGCCGTTGCAGGCGTTGCCCTGCGGACCGCAGTAGGACCACACGTTGAGGTACTGGTTGTCGGCCTCGTTGAAGCCGATGGTGAGGGCGACCTTGCGGGAGAGCGACACGCCGATCCCCTCGCAACCGGGGGCGTAGCCCGTCCACGTCATGGTGATCACGGCGTCACCGGGCACCTGACCGAGCTCCGCCAGGCTCCCGACCGGTGCACCTCCGTTCATGCTGTACTGCGTGCCGGTGAGGATGCCCGAACCCTGCGTGGTGCAGGTTCCCGGAATGATCCCCAAACCCAACGGATAGTTGGCGTAGTCGGTCACGGCGACGGGACTGGGCGTCTGCGCACCGCTCTGCGCAGACGCCGGCGAACTGGCCAACAGTGCGAGCACTGCGGCCGCCATCGCCATCAACAATGCGCTCAAGCGCCTCGATGTCATCTTCTTCTCCACTTCCCGCCCAAGATTTCCCTCTGCCGGGCGCGGAACCTCGGCTGCGTCAGGTTACCGGGGAGCGAGGGGCACCCACCGGTATCACCAGCGACAATCGGACTAAGACGACTTACCCAGAACGGCGTTGGCGCAATACCCTCGACACAAATTGACGAACAGCGTTCGTTTCATCACCGAGGGCGAACTCGCCACTTCGGAGCGCCCCCGAATGGCGAAGCGGATCCCAGAAGATCACGGTGAGCACTCGAACGATGCCGGAGCGCGGACGCTGTCCGACGGCGAGACAGCCGAGCGGTCTGAGCCTCCACACCACCGAGCGGTGTGAGTATTTCCGGAACCGTTTGGCCCGCCCCCCGACGAGGCCTGCTATCGTGCCTCCCGGTTCCTTCCGGGGTAGCTCAACCGGCAGAGCAGCGGACTGTTAATCCGTTGGTTGAGAGTTCGAGTCTCTCCCCCGGAGCGCCGGGGCCAGGCCTTCGTGCCGGCCCCGAGTGGCCTCCCCCGATCTTCTGATCGGGCGGAGCCGCGCCCCCAACGACCTTGTCCGCGGGCGCTGGACTGCACGACGCAGCCCGCCTTCCTTCCTCCGCCTCAGCAACGAACAGTCGACGGTCGTCGGCTACTGCGAGGTTTCGGCAGGCGGCTACGCGGTGACCCGGCCACGTCGGCCACAAGCGGGCCGAGCGCCTCACTCCCGTCGACCTCGACCGGGCGATCGGCAGGATGCGACCAGCGCGGCTGTCGCGTAGCCGTGTGGTCAAACGCCCGAGCCGTCGTCGCCCACATCGTTCGAGGGCAGCCCCACTCGGACACGTAGCCCACCTCGCCCGGACCCGAGGCACACCCTCCGCGGCGTTCGGGACGGCCGTCCGATCGGCGCTTTGGCGCAGCCCCCTGCCGGGCCGGAGTCACCTCTCAGCATCCGGTGGCGTCGCGTAGGCATTGATATGCCTGGGCGAGACGCGGGGGCCCCAGCTTCACGACCGGCCGGCGAAACGCACTGCGAGGGATCGTGTGGATGTTGTCGAAGTTCACAACGCAGTCGGTCGGCACACCGTCGTCGGCCGCGGTGAGCTCGAGTTCGGAGACGAGTCCCCGTACGGTTCGGGTGATCGCCGCCACGACGACGGATCCGATGCGATCAGCCACCGGATCGCGTGTCAGCACCAGCACGGGTCGATCACCGCCAGGGACGGCGGCGAACCATACCTCACCGTGCTGCATCGTCGGCCCAATCCGCCCAGTCCTCGGCCGGTCCCCACGTCGCGATCTGCCCGATCGCCGACTCCTCGTCGGTCAGGGGCTGCTCCGCCCAGGCCACCGCATCGTGCTCGGAAGCGAGGCGCGTGAGATGACGATGAAGCGCTTGGCGCAACAGCTCGGATTTGTCGATGCCCAACTCGTCCGCCCAGCGTTGTGCGGCTGCAGCCTCTTCATCGTCGACCCGAAAGCTCAGCATCGTCATACGAGCATGGTATCTCGTATGACACGACCGAACGCCTGAATGCGATTCACGACCGGCCGGATGGCGATGACCCCCGAGGGCGCGGCCTTCTCGGCACCGTTCGAATCTGTCGTACTCCCCCCTCCTCAACCCCGCCGGGCACACCCCGAGGTGAACGCGTCGACTCGGTCACGCCCATCGCCGTCCAGTTGCCGTTCCCAACAGCAGCCGTACGTCACCTCGGCCCGGCCCAGCTCAGCCGGGTCGCCGAGCTCGTCGCGGACCTGAGACCGGCGGCCACCGTCGGCCCCACCAGGATGGACGCACCACGCAACGTCGTGCTCCCCGCCTTTCGCCGCAGTCGAGATCGTCCCGTTCGCGGCCATCCTCCCATCGGCATCGTGCCGATGGGGATCACCTGCGGCGCCGCGCAGCACCAGAAGTGGCGGGTTGTACAGGCGCGACGACCGACCCCACCAACCACACGGCGGCCTGACCGGCATCGTTTCATGAGGCAATGAGCAAGCGACAGCACAACCCGCCACACTCGCTCCAACACCGCCGCGTTCGCAGCAACGACGAACCCGTTCGGCCGACCTCGTTCGGTCAGACGACCATCGTCAGCACCCTGCTGACGCCGCCAGCCCAAGGATCCACCCCTGCAGCCGGTCACCCAAGAGCCCGCGCCGCATCACTCCTGGGCACGACAGCGCACGACACCGAGAGTTGGAGTCTCTCCCCCGGAGCCATCCGGCCGGGCCCCTTCGGGGCATGGCCGCCGAAGGCCCCACCGCACCGCTGATCGGGCGGTGGCGCCCCAGCCCTCACCGCTCGGCCCGGTGCGATGGCTGGTCAGCCTTTGTTCAGCTTCACTCCCCCTGCCTGGCGAATCGCGTTCAGACCGCGACAGGCCCGACCGACGAACACCCCTATCGGCGGCGCGCTCCTCGAGCGCCGGTCCGTCGCAACGTGTCGCCAACAGGGGGGAACGTGCCACAGCCCACCGCAACCGAAGCACCGCCGAGCCGTCCGGGGGCCATGGCCAGCCCGCCGCGCTCGGCCAAGGTGGTGATCGCCGGCGGCTTCGGGGTCGGCAAGACCACCTTCGTCGGCTCGGTCTCGGAGATCCCGCCGCTGACCACCGAAGCGGCCATGACCGAGGTCGCCGCCGGCGTGGACGATCGCTCCCTGGTCACCACGAAGACCACCACGACGGTGGCGATGGACTTCGGGCGCATCACCGTCGACCGGGGCATCGTCCTCTACCTGTTCGGCACCCCAGGCCAGTCACGGTTCGGGTTCATGTGGGATGACATCGTGCTCGGCGCGCTGGGTGCGCTCGTGCTCGTCGACCACCGCCGCCTCGACGACTGCTACCCGGCGATCGACTACTTCGAGGAACGCAACATCCCCTTCGTCGTCGGCATCAACCGCTTCGAGGGCACCGACGACCCGTCGGTGGACGACCTCCGCGAGGCGATGAGCATCCCGGCGGCGGTCCCCGTCGTGTTCTGCGACGCCCGCGATCGCGACTCCACCAAGCAAACCCTGCTGGTGGTGCTCCGCGCCGCCCGCCAGGCCGTCGCGCGCCGTCGCGGCTGACACCGCGCCACCCCGTCCTGCCCTCCCGTCCCGTTCTGCCTCCGTCGAGGCGACGTCCGAAAGGCCAAAGCCAGCCATGCTCAACCGCCGGTCCGTGAGACGGAAGATCTTCCTCGTGGCGGCCGTACCGCTGGCGATGCTCATCATCGTCAGCACCGTCGGCCTCGCCACCCAGCGCAGCGTGTCCATCGGCAGCGACCGCTACGTCGACATCACCCAGTCGGCGGACCTGGTGGCGGACATCCTTCCCCCGCCCGGCTTCCTCGTCGAGAGCTACCTCACGGTGCAACAGCTGGCCAACGAGGCGGCCAACGACGACGTCGACTCGGCCAGCACCATCACGGAGCTCGAAGCGCGGCTCGAGCAGTTCGAACGGGACTTCACCGCCACCCATGACAAGTGGATGGACCGTCCGCTGGTGACCGACGATCCCCGCCTCAACCAGCCGATGCTGGTCGACGCGTTCACCACCGGCACCGAGTTCTTCCGGGTCGTCAACGAGGAGTTCCTGCCCGCGGTCGACGAACGCGACGGGGCGACCGCCCAGTCGATCGCCACCGGACAGCTCAACGAGATCTACGACCGCCACCGCGATGCCATCGTCGAGACCGTGGAGGTCGCCCGGGCCAAGCAGGCGCAGATCGAGTCGTCCTCCACCGCACAGGTGCGGCGCCTCTCGGCCCTGTCGATCGCCGCCTTCGTGATCGGCCTCGTGCTCGCCCTCGGCGTGTCGGTGCTGGTCGCCCAGGCCATCACCCGCTCGGTACTGCGCCTGCGCAACGCGGCCACCGACGTGGTGAGCCGGCTGCGCGGCGCCGACCTCGACCGTGAGGTCCCCGTGATCGAGCCCGTGGAGCTGGGCACCACCGACGAGCTGGCCGAAGCGGCCGCCGCCTTCAACACCGTGGTCGGCACCACCGTCGACCTGCTCGAGCAGCAGGCCCGTGGCCGCAAGGCCCTCAGCGAGATGTTCGTCAACCTCGGCCGGCGCAACCAGAACCTGGTGTCGCGCCAGCTGCGCCTCGTCGACGAGCTCGAACGCAACGAGGCCGACAGCGAGAACCTCAAGAAGCTCTTCAAGCTCGACCACATCGCCACCCGCATGCGGCGCAACGCCGAGAGCCTCCTCGTGATGGCCGGCCTCGAGGCCCCGCGCAAGTGGAAGAAGGCGGTGCCGGTGCTCGACGTGCTGCGCTCGGCGGTGTCCGAGGTCGAGCAGTTCGAGCGGGTCGAGGTCACCGACATCGACCCGGTGCGGGTCAGCGGCAGCGCGGCGGCCAACCTCGCCCACCTCGTCGCCGAGCTGACCGAGAACGCGCTGCGCTTCTCGCCGCCCGACACCAAGGTGATCATCGCCGGGCAGCGCTCCGCCGAGGGCCTGCGGCTCACCATCACCGACCGCGGCACCGGCATGGCCGAGGCCGACCTCCGCGCCGCCAACCAACGCCTGGCCGAGCCGCCCCGGCTGGTGGACGCGCCGACGGCCTACCTCGGCCACTTCGTGGTCGGCCGCCTCGCCGAACGCCACGACATCGCCGTGGAGCTGCAGCCGGGCGATGTCGGGCTGACGGTGCTGATCGAGCTCCCCGGCGACATCCTCGCCCCGATGGGCGAGGACCAGACCCCGGCCGACCGCGACGGCTACCAGCGCACCCGGACGCAGCAGAAGCTCACCCAGCGCGCCCCCGACGCACCGTCCGATCCCGCCGCGGTGACGGCAGATCCCGAACGGACGGCCCCCGAGCCGCTCGAGGCGAACGCCGTGTCCGAGACCCCAGCCGACGTCGCCGAACCCATGGGCGACCCGGTGGTGAAGCCCGCCGAGGAGACGCCGGCGCTGCCCGCCACCGCCGTGCCGCCGCAGGCGACCAAGGAGGAGGTCACCGCCGCCGGCTACAAGAAGCGGGCGCGCAAGGCCCCGGCGACGAACGACTTCGACCGCTTCGCCGCCCCGTCGGGTCAGACCCGGACCCGCTCCGCCGACGATGTTCGCAGCCGCCTCGACAACTTCAAAGCGGGCAAGACCCGGGCGGTCAGCACCGATGCCGCCACGGTCCCCGCCGGCGCCGACCCCACCGACAACGAGCAAGGAGCCTGACCCCATGAGCAACCTGAGCGCCTCGGCCCAGAACTTCGGATGGTTGCTGAACAGCTTCGCCGACAGCACGGCGGACGTCCGTTCGGCCATCGCGGTGTCCGCCGACGGGATCCTGCTGGCCTCCTCGGAAGATCTGGAGCGTTCCCAGGCCGAGCAGTTCGCCGCCATCACGTCGGGGCTGTCCAGCCTCACCCAGGGCGCCAGCCGCTGCTTCGATGCCGACGGTGTCGACCAGGTGATCGTGGAGATGGGCAGCGCCTACATGTTCGTCACCACGGTCAGCATGGGCTCCTGCATCGGCGTCATCGCCGACAAGGAGTGCGACATGGGGCTGATCGCCTACGAGATGACCCTGCTCGTCGATCGGTTCGGCGACCTGCTCACGCCCGAACTGATCGCCGAGCTCAAGAACCTCGTCGCAGTCTGAAGGAGACCGCCATGGTTCCGTCGATGCACGAAGACCCTGACGACCTCGACCGCTTCGAGGGAGACAGGCTCGAGGGAGACAGGTTCGAGGACGACGAGGACGAGCCGATGATCCGGCCGGTCATGGTCACCGGCGGACGGACCGACGCCAACCTCCCCGTCGAGGCCATGGTGGTCGACGCGGCCGCCGGACGCGCCGAGCTGCCCGGTCTGGAGGAGTACCGCCGGATCTACCGGCTGTGCGCCGAACCGCAAGCCATCGCCGAGCTCTCGGCGAAGGCCAAGCTGCCCCTCGGGGTGGTGAGGGTGCTCGTCAGCGACCTGGTCGACACCAACGCGCTGGCAGTGGCGGCCTCGATCAGCGGGGCCGACGACGAGCTCGACTTCATCGACCGCATCATCATGGCGGTTGAGCGCCTCTGACGACCGGACGTCCGTACTGTTCGGTATGGACGTCCGGAGCGCGGCGCCGGGCTGCTAATCTCCCGCCCCGGGGCCCGTAGCTCAGTGGTCAGAGCAGGCGACTCATAATCGCTCGGTCGTGGGTTCGATACCCACCGGGCCCACCCTCCTGACCAGGCATTCCTCACTACAGCCGCCATCCCGAGCGCCTCGCTGACTCGCCGCTGCAAACGAACTGCAAACGGACGCGAGACGATGCAAACCGACTTGGCGTAGCCATCGGGACACGACGGTCCGGATCAGCCGCTGCCGTAGACCTGCTCCAGCGCGCTCACGGCGGCCGTGGTCTGGTTGGCGGTGGG
>JADLEF010000036.1 GCA_020846295.1 Acidimicrobiales bacterium | reverse complement strand
TGCCCCGGATATGGGACGAGATATGGGACGCGCCCTCGATTGGTGGCGCCACCTCGTCGAGCAAGGGACTCGTCGACCGGGACTGCCCGGCGGCCGCACCACGACCTCGACGTATTACAATGGAACACATGGCAGAGGACGAGCTCGATTGGCTGCCCGAGGACGGGGTGGCGCTCACCCGTACGGAGCTCAGTCGGCTGTTCCGGACCCTGCGGGCGCTGATCGCAGGGACCGACGAGCTCGACGCCAACCGGGCTTACGCCGTTGACATCGCCATCGTGCTGACCCGTGCCATCGAACGAAGCGAGGGAGGATCATGAGCACCAAGCCGAAGCCGATCCGCTGGCTCGAGGAGCAGACCGGACAGACGGTCGCCTACCCAGAGGCCGACGCGGTGGACACCGCTCCGCATGACCGCCACCTCTCCGTGCGGCTGCCGAACGAGCTGGCGCTCGCCCTCGAGGCGCTCGCCGCCGAGCGCGGTGTGAAGCTCTCGCACCTCGTGCGCGACGTGCTTTCCGAAGCCGTGGGGCAACGAAGTTCGGTTGCTGCGCTCGACGCCCGGGCCCTAGCCGATCGCCTTGCCGCCGACGTCGCCGAGGTCCGGCGCCGCCTCGCCGGCTGACCGGCCCGCGGGTGTGCCCGCAACGGCATGCGCCTGCGACCAGGGACGTCTTGGAGGCGGCGCCCGGAATCGAACCGGGGTACAGGGCTTTGCAGGCCCTTGCCTAAGCCACTCGGCCACGCCGCCAGCGGCTGCCACCTTAGCCGCGCACGGCGGGCGAGCTTGCATCGGTAACCACCCACCCACTCACCAGGGCCGGGTGGGGGGTAACGTCCGGCCATGGACCCCACGGGCGGCCCGCTCGAGCACATCGGGCTCATCGGCCATCAGGACGTCGCCGTCACCGAGCGCCTCGACCACTACGAGCTGTTCAGCTGGGACGGGCTGCTCAGCCTGCTGTGGCACCACGACGGCAACCGACCCAACGCCAACGCCGTGCTGTGCTGCGGAGGCGCCCTCGGCGGCGTGCTCGGCCCGGCGGGCGGGCTGTACCACGACCTCGGGACCCGGTTCGCCCTCGACGGCACCGCCATCACCATCCGCGTCGGGTACCGCGTGCCCAACGACCTCGAGCGCTGTGTGTTCGACGTCCTCGCCGCCGCGCAGCTCGCCGCCCAGCACGGCGCCGAGCGCTTCGTCGTCGTCGGCCACTCCTTCGGCGGCGCGGTCGCCATCCAGGCGGCCGTCGCGCTCGCCGAGCGGTGCGCCGGCGTGGTCACCCTCGCCACCCAGTCCGCCGGGTGCGAGGTCGGCGAGCAGCTGCCCGAGGCCGGCACTCCGGTCCTGCTGTTGCACGGCGACCGGGACACGATCCTGCCCTACCACGCCCGCCAACTCGTGCACATGCTCACCGGCGGCGAGCTGCACATCCTGCCCGGCGCCGACCATCGGCTCGACGCCGCCGCCGACGAGCTGCGCACCCGCCTCGGGGCGTGGATCCCGCGCCAGCTCGCCCGCCACGGCTGACCAACGGACCGTACCAAAAGGTATGGTCCGTACCGATCGGCATGACGGAGGACCGGTGGGCGTTGCCTGGCATGATCGAGCGCCGTGAACCTGCCCATCGCAGACCTCGAGGCGCTCGATGCCGACGCCCTCACCGCGCTGCTCCGCGCCAGCGGCGACCCCGAACTGACCGACGTCACCGTGCGCTCGGTGCGCACCGAACCGGTCGGCGCGTCCACCGGGTTCCTCGGCCGCCTCCGCCGGCTGCACCTGAGCTACGACCCAGC
This sequence comes from Acidimicrobiales bacterium, assembly GCA_020846295.1. Taxonomy (GTDB): domain Bacteria; phylum Actinomycetota; class Acidimicrobiia; order Acidimicrobiales; family CAIXPF01; genus CAIXPF01. The sequence continues at coordinate 2,238 of JADLEF010000036.1, read as the reverse complement.
CGGCCCCTCCGGCCCCGACCGCCTGGTGGCCAAGGCCCCGACGACCGACCCCGGCGGCCTGCAGGTCGGCCGGATGCTCAACGTGTGGGCCCGCGAGAGCCGCTTCTTCGCCGAGATCGCCCCGATCTGCCCGGCCCGCGTGCCCCGCTGCTATGCCAACCTCGCCGAGCCAGACGAGGACCGCTGGCTGCTGCTGCTCGCCGATGCCGGAGACAGCGTGGCGCCCAGCCAGACCGACGGCGCCACCGAGGCCCAGGCCGCCGCCACCCTCAGCGAGATCGCCCGGCTGCACCGTGAGCTGGAGGGCCGTCGACCCGCAGCGTGGCTGCCCGGCTTCGATGCCGGCCCGTTCACCGCGCTGCAGCAAGCGGTGCAGCAGGCGGTGGATCCGTTCCTCCGACGCTACGGCCACCTGCTGCCCGAAGGGGGCGCTGACCTCCTGCGCCGTTTCGCTCCCCTCCTGGCGTCGTGGGCGGCGCAGCGCCGCGCCGATCCGCTCACCCTGGTCCACGCCGACTACCGCCTCGACAACCTCATCATCGACGCAGAGCAGCGCGTCACCATCCTGGACTGGCAGACCGCGCTCATCGGCAACGGCGCCATGGACGTGGCCAGCCTGCTCGTCACCAGCCTCACGGTGGAGCACCGCCGCGCGTGGGAGGACGAGCTGCTGATCCACTACGCCGCCGCCGCTGGCCATACCGTGGAGCATGTCCGCCACTCGGTCCGCCAGCACCTGCTGTGGTGGATGGCGCTCTACGCCAACAACCTGTCGCGGATCGACCCCGCCGATCGGGCCGGGGTCGCCATGTTCGAGCACACCGTGCGCCGCACCTTCGTGGCGGCGCTCGACCACGAGGTCGGTGCGCTGCTGGGCTGAAGCGGGTCCACCCCGAGCCCACGGCGATAACGTCGGCGGCCATGACCTCCCCCGAAGCCCGCCTCAGCGAACTCGGCATCACGCTGCCCGACGCCCCCGTACCGGTGGGCAGCTACGTCACCTTCGTGCGCAGCGGCAACCTGGCCTTCACCTCCGGACACGGCCCCAGTGGCCCCGACGGCTACATGACCGGCAAGGTCGGCGCCGACCTCGACGTCGCCGCCGGCCAGCAGGCCGCCCGGCTCACCGCCCTCAACCTCCTCGCCACGCTGCGCAAGGAGCTCGGCTCGCTGGACAGGGTGACCCGAGTCGTCAAGGTGCTCGGGATGGTGAACTGCGGCCCCGAGTTCGGGCAGCACCCCGCCGTCATCAACGGCTGCTCCGACCTGCTCGTCGAGATCTTCGGCGACCGCGGGCGCCACGCCCGCAGCGCGGTGGGCATGGGGTCGCTGCCCATGAACATGGCCGTCGAGATCGAACTGGTGGTCGAAGTGAGCTGAGCGGCCCCGATCGGTGCTGCCCAACGGCCCTGACCGCTGCCTCCCCGCCGCGGTTCACTGGTGGCGTGACGGTTGAACCGAATGCAGCAGCCGGCAGCACTCCGGCCGAGCCGTTCGTCGAGCTCGACCCGAACCGCACCGACGAGGGCCCGGCGGCGGCGGAGACGCACCTCTCGGTGGTGCTCTTCGCCGGCACCCGGGCGTACAAGCTCTACAAACCGTTCGACGCCGGCTTCGTGGACGCCACCACGGTGGAGCAACGACTCGGGCTGTGTCGTCGGGAGCTGGAGCAGAACCGCCGGTTCGCGCCCGATGTCTACCTCGGCGTGATGCACCTGCTCGACGACGAGGGCCGCGTGCACGACCACGCGCTGGTGATGCGCCGGCTGCCTCCGGAACGGCGCCTCGCCCACCTGCTGTCGACACCCGAGGGACCGCACCGGCTGCGCGACATCGCCAAACGCGTCGCCGCGGTGCACGCCGCCGCACCGCGCCTCACCGCGGAGCAGGCCGCCGCCGCGTGCAGCGCCGACGCGGTGCGGGCCAACTGGCACGACAACGCCGCGGTGCTCGCCCCCTTCGCCGGGACGCTGTTCGACGCCGACGAGTTCGAGCGGGTGCAGACCCTCGCCGACCGCTACCTCGACGGCGCGGCCGCGCTGTTCCGGCTGCGGATCGAGCAGCAGCTGGCCGTCGATGGACACGGCGACCTGCTGGCCGAGGACATCTTCTGCCTCGAGGACGGCCCCCGCATCCTGGACTGCCTCGCCTTCGACGACCGCTTGCGCCACGGCGACGTGCTCGCCGACCTCGCCTTCCTGGCCATGGACGTGGAACGGCTGGCCGGCGTCGACGCCG
>JADLEF010000035.1 GCA_020846295.1 Acidimicrobiales bacterium | reverse complement strand
GGCGCCACCGTCGCCGACGCCTCGGCCAAGCTGATCGCGCTCGCCCGCCAGGTGGCCGCCGACAAGCTCGAGGCCAACCCCGACGACATCGTGTTCGACGCCGAGGCCGCTCGGTTCCATGTGGCCGGCACCCCGGCGGTGTCCCTCGACTGGGCCGCGGTGGCCGACGCGTCGCCCGACGCGCTGCTCGCCGTCGGCGAGTTCGCCGCCAAGATGCCGACCTTCCCCTTCGGCGCCCACCTCGCCGTGGTCGAGGTGGACACCGACACCGGCAAGACCACGTTGCTGCGCCTCGTCGGGGTTGACGACGCCGGCCGCATCCTCAACCCGGTCATGGCCGAGGGCCAGGTGCACGGCGGCATGGCGCAGGGCGTCGCCCAGGCGCTGATGGAATCCATCGTGTTCGACGAGGACGGCAACCCGCTCACGTCGAACTTCGCCGACTACTCGATCATCTCCGCCGCCGAGCTGCCCTCCTTCGAGGTGCTGCACATGGAGACGCCGACCTGGGTCAACGAGCTCGGCGCCAAGGGCGTGGGCGAGTCCGGCACGATCGGCGCCATCCCCGCCGTGCAGAACGCGGTGATCGACGCGGTGTCCCACCTCGGCGTGCGCCACCTCGACATGCCGATCACCCCGCAGCGCGTGTGGGAGGCGATCCGGCAGGCGCAGGGCTGACGGCCGGCGGGCGGGGCTGTCCTAGGGCTGGTCGAGGTACTCCACACCGAGCTCGGCCAGCCTGGCCCGCAGCCCGTAGAGGTCCACGCCGAGCTCGCCCGCTGCGAGCCTGGCCCGCGTCGCCGCCTCCTTGGCCGTGCGGGCCTGCGACGCAGCCAGGACCTCGGCCGCGTCGGAACGGGGCACGACGAGCACGCCGTCGTCGTCGGCCACGATCACGTCCCCGGGCGACACCAGCGCCCCGGCGCACACCACGTCCACGTTGACCGAGCCCGGTGTGGCCTTGACCGTGCCGTGGGCGGAGACGGCCCGCGCCCACGCGGGGAAGCCCAGCTCGTTGAGCTCCACCACGTCGCGGATGCCGGCGTCGAGGACGAGCCCGACGACACCGTGGGCCAGCAGCGACGTCCCCAGCAGCTCACCGAACATGCCGTCGGTCGAGGGCGAGAACGTGGTCACCACCAGGATGTCGCCCGGCCGACAGCACTCGATGGCGGCGTGGATCATCAGGTTGTCGCCCGCCTGGCACAGCACCGTGACCGCCGAGCCGGCAATGCGGGTGCCGCGCTGGATCGGACGGATCTCCGGGCGCAACAGGCCCTGCGGCCGGCCCATCGCCTCGTGCACGGTGGACACGCCCTCGACGCCGAGCCCCGCGATGACCGCGGCCTCGGCCCGTTCGATGTTCCGCCTGATGACGTGGCGCATGGCTGGGATCCTTCCTCGCCGCGTGGGTCTAGGGTGGGGAAACCTAGCGCCGCGATCGCAGGGGCGACCTCGATGAGCCACCACCACGACCCCCGATCCTCCGGCCCGCTGGCCCGCACCGCGCTCGGCGTGCTGCGCGGCGTGCAGCTCGACGGTGACGGCGACGGCGCGGGTCACGGGCACGGGCCGCGGATCGGGGTGGCACACTTCCGGGGCGTGCCGTTCGCCGCGCCGGCCCGGCGCTGGCGCCCGCCGGAGCCTCCCCGTTCCTGGGCGGGTGAGCGCGACGCGACCCGCTGGGCACCCGACTGCCCGCAGCGCCCGTGGGAAGGCGACGCCACCCGGGCCACCGCCCTCGCCGAAGATTGCCTGACGCTCAACATCTGGACCCCGTCGTGCGACCCGGCGGCCAGGTTGCCGGTGCTGGTGTGGTTCTACGGGGGCTCATACCTGTTCGGCAGCGCCACCGATCCACGGTGCGACGGTGCCGCCTTCGCCGCCAAGGGCGTGGTGCTGGTGACCGCCAACTACCGGGTGGGGCTGTTCGGGTTCCTGTCCCACCCGCAGCTGAGCGCCGAATCCCCCCACGGTTCATCGGGCAACTACGGCCTGCTCGACTCGATCGCCGCCCTGCGCTGGGTGCGCGAGCACATCGAGGCGTTCGGTGGGGACGCGGCCAACGTGACCGCCTTCGGGGTGTCCGCCGGCGCCGCCTCGCTGTCGTTGCTGGCCTGCTCGCCGTTGGCCGCGGGGTGCTTCGACAAGCTCATCCTGCAGAGCCCCGGCGCGTTCCGCCCCCTGGCCTCGCCGGCCGAGTCCGACGAGGCCGGCCTCGCTGTCGGCGAGGACATCGCCGCGTTGCGGGCGTTGCCGTGGACCGAGTTGCTCGACCGTACCGGTCGGTTGGTGCCGAAGGTGCGGGCGCTGACCGCGCCGCGGGTGCTGCGCCCGATCCGAGACGGTTGGGTCATCCCCCTTGACGAGCGCGACGCCTACGCCTGCGGCCGGTTCCACGCCGTGCCGACGCTGGTCGGCACCAACGCCGACGAAGGCACCAAGCTGACCGCGGGATGGTCGGTCGAGCGGGAGGGATTGCTGCGGGCCGACTTCGCCCACGATCCGGTGCGAGCGTTGGCGTCGTTCCCGACGGTGGCCGACGCCTTCGGCGACAGCCAGTTCAACCTCGGCGCCCGCGGGGTCGCCCGGGCCATGGCCGCCGCCGGGCAACCGACGTGGCGCTACGTGTTCACCCGCCGCCGCCCCGATCGCAGCGACGGGCCCGACCACGGCGACGAGGTGCCCTACGTGTTCGGCCGGCCCGGCCACGGCGGCCTGGCCGCCGACGAGCGAGACCGGTCGTTGGCGGAGGCGATGCAGGACGCCTGGATCCGCTTCGCTTCCGGCGGCGACCCCAACGGTGCGCCGCTGGTGCCGTGGCCCCGGTACGATCCGGCGGGCGATGCCCACCTCGACTTCGGCGACGACATCCGCATCGGCACCGCGTGGCGGCGGGAGCCGCTGGACTTCCTCGATGACTACCTCGGCACCCACTGACCACCGCGCCGATCGGCGGGCGACGCGCCCATGAGCACCGCCGTGCGGATCCAACGCATCACCTGGCTCGCCGACGACGTCCGGCTGTTCGAGCTGCGCACCCTCGACGGCGCCGCGCTGCCGGCGTGGTCCGCCGGCGCCCACGTCGACGTGGAGCTGCCCAACGGCGTGGTGCGCCCGTACTCGCTGCTGCCCGCGGCGCGACCGCCCGATGATCGGCCCGACACGTATCGCATCGGCGTCAAGCGGGCCGCCGATTCCACCGGCGGCACCCGGTGGCTGTTCTCCCGGGGACAGGTCGGCGTCGAGCTCGGCCTGTCCGCGCCGCGCAACACCTTCGGGCTGCACGGACCGGGCGAAGCGGCCGCAACCGTGCTGATCGGCGGCGGCATCGGGGTCACGCCGCTCATCGCCATGGCCGCCGAGCTCGACGCCAGGGGCGAGCGCGCCTGGGTGCTGCACTACGCGGTGGCCCGACGCGAGCAGGCCGCCTTCGCCGAGGAGCTGGCCGCCCTGGGCGCCGGCGACCGGGTGCGCCTGCACGTCGACGCCGAGGCGGGCAGCGTGCTCGACATCGGCCGGATCCTCGCCGAGGCGGCACCCGCGGCGGCGCTGTACGCCTGCGGGCCCAACCCGCTGCTCGACGCGCTCGCCACCGCGGCCACCGCCGCCGGCCTCCCGCCCGGCGCGGTGCGCGTGGAGCGCTTCAGCCCCACCGCCGAGCCGGCCACCGGCGGCGGCTACACCGTGGTGCTGATCCGCTCGGGGCGCCGCCTGGACATCCCGCCGGGCGCGACCATCCTCGGCACGTTGCGCAAGGAGGGGCTGTCCGTGCTGGCCTCGTGCGAGCGCGGGACGTGCGGCACCTGCGAGACGGCCGTACTGGGCGGTACCCCCGATCACCGTGACACGCTGCTGTCGCCCGAGGAGCACGCCGACGGCACGTCGATGATGATCTGCTGCTCCGGCAGCCTCACCCCCGAACTGATCCTCGATCTCTGAGCGCCGAGGTGCACCGCCCATGACCGCCACCACCGATCTCGTCCGCAACGACGCCGGGTACGTCTGCCTGTCGTTCGACTTCGACGGGCCGTCGCTGTGGATGCAGCGCCGCATGACCAGCCCGACCCCGATCTCACGGGGCGAGTTCGGGGCCGTCGCCGTGCCCCGCATCCTCAAGTTGCTGGCCCGCCGCAACATCGAGGCGACGTTCTTCGTGCCCGGCCACACCCTCGAGACCTACCCCTCGGTGTGCCAGCAGATCGTCGATGCCGGCCACGAGATCGGCCTGCACGGCTACGCCCACGAGTTCAACCCGGCGCTGTCACCGGAGCGGGAGAAGTGGGTGATGCAGCGCACCGTCGAGCTGCTGGAGAACCTGACCGGGGTCACGCCGGCGGGCTACCGGGCGCCGTCGGGCGATCTCACCGTGCAGACCATCGACGCGCTGGTCGAGCACGGCATCCGGTACGACTCCTCGCTGATGGGTCACGACGTGGCGCCGTACTGGTTGCGGCGGGGCGACCGGTTCCCCGACGACGCGCCGGTGCAGTGGGGCGAGCAGGTCGACGTCGTCGAGCTGCCGTTCAGCTGGACGCTCGACGATTACGTGCACCTCGAGTTCGTCACGTTCCGCAAGATGCTGATGCCCGGCCTGCAGCGGCCCCAGCAGATGTTCGCCAACTTCGCCGACGATGTGCGCTGGATGGTGCGCGAGGTGTCCCACGGCGTGTGCAACGTCGTGTTCCACCCCCAGGTCATCGGCCGCGGCGGGCGATTGCTGGCACTGGAGGAGTGGCTGGACGAGATCGCCGAGCTCGGCGTCAGCTTCGCCCGGATGGACGCGGTCGCCGACGCCTACCGCTCGGGCGTACCGTTCGGTGTTGAAGCTCCCGTGTCGTGAGGCGCCGGCCGACCTACAGCTTCTGGTCGAACTGCACCGGGTTGCCGTCGGCATCGCGCACGATGGCGGTGAGGTACTTGCCGGAACCCCGCTCCTCGCCGTAGGCGACGGCGTCGGACACGGTCGGCGGCACGATCACCCCGAACCCGGCCTCCATGATGCGCTGCACCCGCTGTTCCAGATCGTCCACCCAGAAGCTGAAGTGGTGGGTGCCGAGCTGGAACAGGCGCGGCGGCTGTCCGAACGGCTCGCGGGTCAGCTGCTGGTCCAGCACGATGAACGACGGGCGGGGTCCGGGTTCGTCCGGGCTGCGCAGGTAGACCGCCCGGCGGCGTTGGTCCCGGGCCTTGCCGAAGCCCGACTCCTCGATGTCGAGGTCGACCCGCAGACCGACGAGATCCCGATAGAACGTCAACGCACGATCCATGTCGGCCACGCCGACGGCCACGTGCGACACCCCCAGCACTGCCATGGGCGAGACGTTACCGGCTCGGCCGCGCCGCCGCGTCCTGACGGGTGGCGATGATGGTGACGAGGTCCCCGAGGCGGTACGGCACCACCAGCGAGGACAGGTGGGTCCGTTCCGCAACCGTGCGCGCCGTGGCGCCGACGGCACCCCATCGATGGGCGGCCACGCCGGCGATCAGCCCGGCGGAGACCAGCTTGGCGGTCGGCTCGCCGACGATGACGTCGAAGCCGGCCCGCTCCACCATGCGGCAGATGCCGGTGAGGGTGAACAGGTGGATGACCGAGGGTGGGTTGGCCTGCTGCCAGCGCCGTCCGAACAGCCGGGCCACCCGGCTGGCGAGGTCCCAGGTCTCGACGGCCAGCACGGAGCCGGGCTCCATCGACGCGGCCGCCCTCCGCAGGGCGTCGGCCGGGTGGGCGAGGTGCTCCAACACCTGGAAGAAGCACGCCACGTCGATGCGACGGCCGTCGGCCAGTGCGGCGGGCAGCTCGGCGAACACCTCGTGGCCGCGTCCCGCCGCCCGTTCCCGGGCGAAGTCGGAGGGGTCGACCCCGGTGACGGTCCAGCCGCGGTGCCGCGCCGCGTCGAGCGTGTAGCCGCTGGCGCAGCCGACGTCGAGGAGGTGCAGTGGCCGGTGCCGGGGCAGGTACGGCGTGAGCCGGTCCAGGCGGGCCTCGGCGTTGCGGCGGTGCAGGGCGGCGTCCGCGTCGTAGTCGAGGTAGCCGCCGTGGGCCGCGCCCTCGAAGTAGTCGGCGTCGTAGAGCTCGATCGGATCGGCGGCCGGGATCGGGTCGAGCCGGCCGGACCCGCAGTGCACGCAGCGCTCGTAGCGATGGCCGCCGGTCTCGAACAGCGGGACGAAGCCGTAGCGCGTGCAGCAATCGCAGGCGGTCTGGCAGATCGACGTTGTTCGTCCCGCGCTCATGGCCCTCCGCTCCATTGTTCGCTCGAGACGCCGGGGCGAGCTCGACAGGCCGCAGGCTAACGCGCCGGGAACGGCTCGCAGTAGGGTCCGCGCCGTGGCTGTGTACCTGATCATCGATCTCGACGTGTCCGATCCCGAGCGCTTCGCCGAGTACCAGGCGGCGTTCCCGGTGATCGCCGCCAGGCACGGCGGCCGCTACCTGGTCCGGGGCGGCGAGCTCAGCGTCAACGGTGACTGGGGTGCGGACCCGAAGCGTCTGGTGATGATCGAGTTCCCCGACCGCGCCGCGGCGGCGGCCACCTTCGCCGATCCGGACTACCAGCCGCTGATCCCCATCCGGAACGCCTCGTCCAAGGGTCGCAGCATCCTCGTCGACGGGGTGGATGGCGCCTGACGGGCTGGGCCGTCCAGCGGGTGGCGCCGCCCGCTGAGCGGCGGCGGGTTCAGGGCCGGTCGCGCAGCCCCATGGCGTGCTCCCACTCCTCCCGCACGTGATCGGGCTGGCCGGCCTGGAAGATGTACCCGTCGGGGAACCCGGCGGCGGTGAGCCGCTTGCGTCGCTCGTCGAACGCTTCCCGGGTCAACGGCCCGGCCAGCTGCTCCTTGCCGATGATGGGCAGTTCGATGCGCTCGTTGCCGGTCGGGTCGCGCACGATGGCCTTCGGGTCGCCACCGGCGGCCACCGTCTCGAGGTCGGCGAAGAAGCGGCGGCGGATGGCGACGATGCCGCGGTCGGACGGGCTGAGCAGCTCCCGGGTGCGATCGGCGATGGTGCCCTGGCCGGTCCAGGCCAGGAAGTCCTGGTTCATCACGTGGGAGATGATCCACGCCCCCTGCTCGTCGAGGACGGGGCCGGTCCAGGCCGGGATCCGTTCCTGGCGGTACGGCTGGCGGTCCTCGGGCACCTTCTCGAACGCCCACATGACCGACAGCGTGCGCTCGTCGTCGATGGGCACCCGCCATTCGAAGTGCTCGCCGGTGAACAGGGCGTTGGGCCACAGGCACAGGCGGCCCACCGTCCACAGCGGGTTCTGCTCGTCGGTGTCGGCCCGTACCCTGCGGTACACGAAGCCGTGCTCGATCTCGTCGAAGGCGAGCTTCTGATGGGTGGGGGAGCGGAACTCGGGCCGGCCGTCGAGGGCGGCGAACCAGTTGTCGTGGAGCCACTCGAAGTGCACCGGGTCGATCGAGTTCTCCTGGCACTGGAACCAGTTGCAGGGGATCTCGGCGAACACGATCTGCACGAACCCGCCTTCCCACGAGAACGGTTCGTAGTCGGGGATGAGCGGGGCCGGCTCGGGCCCGAGGTAGGCCCACAGCAGCCCGGCCTTCTCCTGCACCGGGTAGGCGGTGATGGCGGCCTGGTCCCGGAAGCGCGACGAGGGGTTCACCGTCTGATCGAACGGCTGCTCGACGCACGCGCCGGTGTGGTCGAAGGCCCAGCCGTGGTAGCTGCAGCGCAGCCCGCACGCCTCGACGTAGCCGTGGGCGAGGTCGGCCCGCCGGTGCGAGCAGCGGTTGGCCACCAGTCCGTACCGTCCGGTCCGGTCTCGGTAGAGCACCAGATCCTCGCCGAAGAGGCGCAGCGCCTGCACCGCTCGATCGTCGAACTGGCTCGCCGCCGCGACCGGGTGCCAGTAGCGGCGCAACAGCCCGCCCATCGCGGTACCCGGACCGATCTCGGTGAGCAGTCGGTTCTCCTCTGCGGTCAGCGCCACGGCTGCGCTCCCTTCCTGTCGTGTACGAGCTCCTCGTAGGACCGACCCATGACCTCGCTGGCCCGCCCTCCGGCGCGCAGCGCGGCGGCCATGGCCGCCTCACGGCCGAAGATGTCCTCGGCGGCGTCGATCACCTCGGCCGCTCGTTCGGCGCCGATGAACGCCACGCCCGAGGCGTCGGCCACCACCAGGTCCCCCCGCCGCACCCGCAGCGCCCGACCGAGCGTGATCGGCTCCCCCCAGGCCCGTTCGACGGCCCGGTTGCGGGCGGTGGTGGGCACCGCGGCGGCGGCGAAGACCGGGAACCCGAGTTGGCGGGCCTCATCGAGGTCCCGGCAGGCGCCGTCCACGATGACCCCGGCCACGCCGCGCAGCTGGGCGGCGAGCGAGAGGATGCCGCCCCAGCCGGCGCAGTCGACGCGACCCTGATGGGCGACGACGATCACGTCGCCCGGCCGGGCGGCGTCGACCGCGGCGGTGCCGAGGTGCCGGCTGGGCGCCGGGATCGGGGTCGCGTTGGGGTTCGGGTTCGCGTTGGGGATCGCGTTGGGGTTCGGGTCGGGGTTCGGGTTGGGGTTCGGGTTCGTCGCACCGGGCGCCGGCCCGAGCTCGACGGTGATGACCGTGCCGACCACCCTGCGGTCCGGGACGCTCAGCGGTGCCAGGCCCGTCACCACGCCCGCCAGCCCGAGCCGATCGAGCGCGTCGGACACCGCGCAGCTGTCGAGGCGGGTCAGCCGTTCGAGCAGCGTGGCCCCGGCCGCGCCGGCTCCGGGGGCGCCGTTCACGAAACGGTCCAGGAGGCGAAGCAGCAGCCGACCCCGGTGCCGGCCGGGCTGCGCCGTACCGGGTGGTACGCCAACCAGTCGACGGGGCGGCCGTCGACGCAACCGGCCACCGTGATCCAGTTGCGGATCTCCGAGCTGCCCGCCTCGAGCAGGTGGGCGGGCAGCTCGCGCAGCGGCGCCCCGTCGCCGCGGCGCAGCGCGTCCACCACGATGGCGTCGAGGTCCTCGT
>JADLEF010000034.1 GCA_020846295.1 Acidimicrobiales bacterium | reverse complement strand
GATCCAGTCCAGGCCAGCGGCGTCGAGACGGCGCCACACGGCCCGCATCGTGTCCATGTCAAGGTTCTGTTGCCCGACATGGGCACCCAACTGAAAGTTCATGAAGGCGGACCTTACCGGTGCCGATGACGCAACTGCGCCCAGCATCACGCGCGCTTCGGAAGGGGCGCGGATACGCTTTGGGCGCAGAAAACTGCGCTAGGTCCCCAGGAGCCCCGCCATGTCAATGCCGCCGCCAGGCAATCCCAACGACCCCCCGGGCGGGGCCGTTCCCCCCGGGTACACGCCGCCCCCCGGGTTCCCGCCCCCCGGTGGCGACGCCCCGCCGCCGGGGGACGGCCCGCCCGGTGGCGGGTTCACGCCCCCCGGCGCCCCTGGCGGCATGACCCCTCCCGGCGCCACCCCGCCCGGCGGCGGGTACACGCCGCCCGGCGGTGGCTTCTCCGCGCCCCCCTCGGCCTACGGCGCGCCGGGTGGCTACAGCGCGCCGGGCGGGTTCGGCGGCACGCCTGGTCCGCTGGCCGAGTGGCAGCAGCGGGCGCTCGGCGGTCTGATCGACTACGTCGGCCCCAGCGTGCTGCTGTTCGTGATCTTCCTCGTCACGCGAAGCATCGCGCTGTACTTCCTGCTGTGGCTCGCTTCGCTGGCTTGGGGCGGGTACAACGCCTACCTCAACGGTGCGACGGGCCAGAGCATCGGCAAGAAGGTCGTCGGGCTCAAGGTGCTCGGCGAGCAGACCGGTCAGGTGATCGGCGCCGGCATGGGCATCGTGCGCTGGCTGATCCCCGCCGTGATCGGGTTCATCCCCTGCATCGGCTTCATCTTCTTCATCGTGGACCTGCTGTTCCCGCTGTGGGACGCCAAGAAGCAGACCCTGCACGACAAAGCGGTGAAGAGCGTCGTCATCGTCGTCCCCAAGTGAGCGGGCGCCGCTGAGCGCGGCGGTCCCTGCCCCGATCCCGAGCGAGGGCCCGGCCACCGTGCCGGGCCCTCGTCGCGCCCCATGCTCTACGGTTTGGCGGGCGCCGCCGGCGCCGCACGTGCCGATGGGCCAGGACGCACCGGGGAGCGATGTGACGCCGGAGATCTATGTGACACCGCCCGACGGGTTCTTCGCGGCGACGGTCCCGCAGCGGCAGGAGCTCCTCGGCCGGGTTGCCGACGCCGGGCTGGACGGCCTGTTCTACGCCGACCACGTCACCTTCCGGAACGGGGCCGGCATGGACGGCCTCATCCTGCTGGCGGCGCTGTCCCAGCTGCACCCGACCCTGAGCGTGCAGATCGGTGTGTACCTGCTGCCGTTGCGCCATCCGGTGCTCGTCGCCCGCCAGCTGTCCACGCTGTGGGAGCTGGCGCCGGGTCGGATCTCCTTCGGGGTCGGCATCGGCGGCGAGGACCGTCACGAGGTGGAGTCCTGCGAGGTCGACCCGCGCACCCGTGGCCGTCGATGCGACGAGTCGCTCGAGGTGCTGCACCGCCTGCTCGCAGGGGAGACGGTCACCCACCACGGACGGTTCTTCCACCTCGACGAGGTGCTCATCCGGCCGACGCCGGTGCCGCCCATCCCGGTCTACGTGGGTGGTCGCTCCGACGCCGCCCTTGTCCGTACTGGCCGGTACGGCGAGGGGTGGATCGGCGCATGGTGCTCTGTGGATCGCTTCCGCGCCGCGGTGCAGCGCTGCGCGGCGGAGGCGGCCGCGGCGGGCCGCGCCGAGGTGGCCTGGTTGCACCAGTTGCAGCCGTGGGTCGGGGTCGGTCCCGACCGCGACCGGGCCCGGGCCGCGGTGGCCGCCGCGATGGAGCGCTTCTACGGTGTGCCGTTCGCCGCCTTCGAGCGGTACGTACCGTACGGTACGGCATCGGAGGTGGCCGACGCCCTGGCTCCCTACGTGCAGGCCGGCGCCGGGAGGCTCAACATCACCGCCTGTCCGGCCGAGGGCGTCGATCCCATCGACGCGGTGGGCGCCATCAGGGCGGCGCTGGCCGGCTGATCCCGCCCGCCCGTTCGTGGCGCGGTCGGCCCCGCCGCAGCAGTTACGTTGGAGCCCATGGATCTCCAGCCCGACAGCTCGGCCGCCGCGCCGGGCCCGCTGCGCCTGTCCCGGCGAAAGCTGGCCATCGCCGGCGGGGCGCTCGCCGCGATCGTGGCTGCCGTCGTCGTGGTGGTCGTGCTGGTGACCCGCAGCGGCAGCCCCGGTCAGGACGAGGTCGCCACCCTGCTCAAGGCCGCCATCGTCGAGCTCGCTCCGGCCAAGGGGGCCACCGGCACCGCCGCCCGGTTCGACACCGCCGAGCTGCAGCAGCGGTTGGACGGCAACCTCGAGGGCTGGTTCGTGGACCTCGGCGCCGACGGCGGCGCAACCCGGGTCGGCCTCGCCGCCCGGCAGCTCGATGGCACCACCTGCGTGTTCGCCTGGTCGGATGTCGGGGCGCCCCGCTCGGCCGTCGTGACGGACCCGGCCCTGCCCTGCGTGGCCGAGGTGGCATTGATCGCGGCCAAGTCCCCCGCCTGAGCCGCCGGGCCCGACGTCACAGATCGGCGGCTTGCCGAGCGGCGAGGTTGTCAGCACCGCCCCGGGCCGGGATCATGGGAGCGGGCGTGTCCCGAGCCGACCCCGTTGCGGGGCGCCCGGGGCGGGAACGAGGCGGAGCGTGGAACGGGCGGTGGCCATCATCGTTGGGTGCGTCGGGGCGTTGATCCTGACCATCGGCGCGGTGTTCTGGGTCCAGTCCCGTGAGGGTGGCCCGGCGGGGGTGGATCTGCTCGGCGGCGCCGCCGAGGCCCGTCGCAGCGCCGCCGCATCGGCCCAGGCCGGCGGACCTCCGACGACCGCCCTGTCGGCGCCGCCGCCGTCCTCGCCGGTGCTGCCGTCCTCGTCGGTGCCGTCCTCGTCGGCGCTTCCGCTCCCGTCCACGTCTGCATCGCCGACAGCGACCTCGACCAGCACGACCGCCGTCGTCCCCGGACCGGCTCCGACCGTTCCGGGGTCGAGTGAGCCATCGCCGGCACTCGCCTCGCTCATCGATCGGGTCAACCACGGAGGGCTCCGCTTCGCCTACCGCAGCGCCACCCTCGAGCCGGCCGCCGGGGCGCTGCTCGACGAGCTGGCAGCGGTGCTGCGGGCCGAACCCTCGGTCCGGCTCGTGGTGCTGGGCCACACCGACAGCGATGGGGAGCTGGTCGAGAACGAGGCGCTGAGCGCCCGGCGTGCCACCGTGGCGATCGACCGCCTGGTCACCTCCGGGGTGGCGCCCTCACAGCTGCGCCCGCTGGCCATGGGGGAGCGAGCCCCCATCGCCGCCAACGGCGAGGAGGCGGGCCGGGAGGCCAACCGTCGGGTGGACCTGCTGGTGGACCGCGGGGCCGCGCCGTGAGGTTGCTGGGCGAGATCGCCCTGTTCATCGCGGCCGCCGTCCTCGTCGGCTTCGGCGCCGGTTGGCTGACGTGGCGCGCCGGACGCCGGCCCGTGCCCGAGCAGGAGTGGCGGCGGCTCCGCGACCGTTCCGAGCAGCTCGAGCGCCACCTCGCCGAGCTGCAGGGGCTGCTCGCCCTGCACGACACCGGTCGGCGCGACGCCGAGGAGGACGCTCGGCGGGCCCGTCAGCTGTTGGAGCGGGCCTGGGCCGACAGGGACCGGCTCCAGGCCCGCCTCGACCTGTTGGAGCGCGAAACGGCCACCGCCCGCCACGAGCGCGATCTCGCCACCGGCCGGATGGGCCAGCTGCAGCGGCGTCTGGCCCAGCTCAGCGTGAGCAGGGCCCGCAGCGGGGGCGTGCCCAACGGTGTGCTGCCCACCGAACGGATCCCGCCGGACCCGGCCCGCATCGGCCTGGCCTCGATGCCGGCGCCGAGCGCCCCACCGTTGGACCTCACCGGCGGCGCCCCCGGTGGCGATCTCGGCCTCGGTACGGGCACCGAGGTCGTCGACGGCGGCGTCGATGCCGTCGAGCCGTGGCGCTGACCCGAGGGCCATGTCGCGGGCATGAGCCAGGGCGGGGCGACCGCTCGATAACCTGAGCGCCGTGAACGAGCGCGGTGGCCCGACGCAGTTCAAGCGCCGCTCGGCCGCGTTGGCCAACTGGCAGTCGGCCGGTGGTGCCGCAGTGCCGCCCGGAGCCGGGCGCGGCGGCGTGGGCCGTCCGCTCGCCGCCATCGGTGTCCTGCTGGTGGCGCTCGCCATGGCCTTCGCGGTGGTGAACCTGATCAGCGGCGACGACGGCCAGGAGGCCGAGACGGCCCAGCCCTCGGCCACCACCGTCGGCCCCCAGACGGGGACTTCGGAGCGGGTCCCGTCCAAGCCGGAGGGCAACACGCGGGCCGCGCCCGCCCTGCGCATCCATCCGCAGCGCGCCCCGGCCGGCTCGCCGCTCGAGCTGCGGGTGGACGGGATCGGCTGTCCGGGCAGCGCCGGGCTGTTGAGCATCACCGAGGTGGGCACGGCGCCGGCGAGCGGCCAGGCCGACCGCCTCGTGGTCCGGCGCCGGTTCGACGTGGATCCCACCGACCAGTCCTTCCACGCCGCCCCGCTGCTCGTTGGCCAGCCGCCCGGCTCCTACCGGGTGTCCATCGAGTGCGAGCGGTTCCGCAGCGCCGGTTCGCCCGCTGCGCCCCCCTCCCGCCAGGTGTTCGAGCTGACCGAACTGCTCGAGCTCACCGGTCCGCTCGCGGCGCGGGAGATCGA
Source organism: Acidimicrobiales bacterium (assembly GCA_020846295.1). Taxonomy (GTDB): domain Bacteria; phylum Actinomycetota; class Acidimicrobiia; order Acidimicrobiales; family CAIXPF01; genus CAIXPF01. The sequence goes on along the minus strand of JADLEF010000034.1, from coordinate 5,118 downwards.
GGTCGCGCCGCTGCAACCCGACCCCGACCTCACCACGCTGTTCACGGTGAACGCTTCGGGGTGCCGGGGCGTCAACCCGCGGGTCGAGCTGACGGTCTTTCCGCCGCGGTCGCTGCCGCTGTTCACCGCCACGCCGCCGGTGCCGGTGCGCTTGCAGCCGCCCGTGTCCCGTGACCAGGGCACGTGGTCGGCGTCGACGACGATCGACCGGTCCGTCGCGGCGGGCACCTACACGTTCGAGGCGGTCTGCTTCGACGGCGCCGATGTGCAGTTCCCCTACGTCGTCCGCCACGTCCACTTCGGCCCCCTGAGCCCATCGCTCGGTGGTGGTGGCCTGGCGGGCCTGTTCGACATCTTCTCGCCCGGGGACAGCGGGCCCGCCGCGAAGTCCACCGCCGCGGCGGCGGCCGCCTCGCGGGCGGTGCCGGGCATCCCGCGCTACACCGGCTGAGCGCCTGGCGTCGTCATCGTTTCGTCGTCGAACGGCGTTTTCCGGTGCTTGCCGGTGCTAGCGTTTGACCTCCGAATGGTGGCGCCGTGTCCCAACGCCAGCTCTGGGGGTCTCCGACCAGGAGGTCCGGCAGGGCCAAGCGCCTGCCCACCGGGATCCTCTTCGGCCCGTCGGGGCGTGTGGCGCGCCCTGTTGGCGCTGGTCACGGTCCTGTCGGTCAGCGGTGGGCTGGTCGGCGCGGCGGCGCCGGGTCAGGCGTCGGTGCAGGACGCCGCAGCAGCCCTGGAGGGCGCCCGGGCGGAGTATGCCGACGCCACCACCGCCTTGCAGGATGCGTTGGCCCTGCGCCTCTCGGTGGGGGAGCAGGCATCGGCGTTCGAAGTGCAGCTCCGCGAGCTCGACGCGGCGTCGCTCGAGAAGGTCATCTCGTTCGAGGCGAAGCTGCGCGAAGCGCGGGAGCTGGCCGTCGACGCCTACGTCCGGGGTGGCACCCAGGCCGAGTTCGAGAACTACCTCGATGCCGAGGAGGCCACCGACATCGTGCTGCGCCGGCACCTGATGATCGGTCGGGTCGACCAGGCCGAGGAGGCGGCGTCGATCCTGCAGAGCGAGCGCATGCTCGTCGATCGACAGGCCGCTGCGGTGGCCACTCAGGTGGCGGAGCTCAACGCCCTCTACGACGACGCCGATGCCGCCGTCGCCCGGGCCGAACGGCGCGAGCAGGCGGCGTACGCAGCCCTTGTCGAGGCCGATGCTGCCACCGCCGCGGCGGTGCGGGCCGCCGAGGAGGCGGAGGCCGCCCGGATCGCGGCCGAGGAGCGCGCCGCCGAGGACGCCCGGATCGCGGCCGAGGCCGAGGAGGACGCCGAGCAGGAGGGGGACGAGCCGTCAGCGGCCAACGAGCCCGCCGTGCTCGAACCGTTCGTGCCGCCCTCGACCGACACCGGCGACCAGGCCGAAGCCTGGGCCAAGCTGGTCGAGTGCGAGTCCGGCGGGAACTACCGGGCGATCGGCGGCGGCGGGCTCTATCGGGGCGCCTACCAGTTCTCCCAGCCGACGTGGGAGAGCGTCGGCGGTGTCGGGGATCCGATCGACGCCTCCCCCGCCGAGCAGGACTACCGGGCCCGCGTGCTCTATGAGCGCAGCGGCAGGGGCCAATGGCCGCTCTGCGGCCGCTGGCTGCGCTGAGGCCGATTCAGCTGCCGGCCGGCAACAGGTGCGGGGCGTGCTGCTCGACCATGGCCAGCACCTCTTTGGCGCTCGGGTTGACCATGGCCTGCGGGCCGACCTTCACCGTGGGCACCGTCTCGTTGCCGTTCGCCACCGACCGCACGAACGCGGCCGCGGACTCATCGGCCCAGATGTCGCGCTTGTCGAGCACGACGCCGAGCGTGCCAAGTTGGCGTTCCAGCGCGGCGCAGAACCCGCACCCGGTCCGCCAGTAGAACTCGACGGTGGTCTGGTCGGCCTGCGCATCGGTGCTGCTCATAGGGGTCTCCTTGCGGGCGTGCTCGGGCGGTGGCGAGGACCGGCCCGTTCAGTCGTGCGCCGGGTCCGCCTCCGGACCCTCAGAACGAGACACCGGCGTCGCTCCGGAAATTCCCGGGGCGGGCCCCATCGCGTCGAGGTCGGTGGTCGGCGCCGGTGCGATCGCGCCGCCCGGTGCGTCCGCCGGCGGGTCTCCGGCCGGCAGCCGCCGTCGGCGGCGGGCGCGCCGGGGGCGGGCGCTGAGCAGGTCGTCGTGCACCACCTCGTGGCGCTCCAGGTAGCTCGAGGCCAGCGCGGTCAGCGTCGCGGTCACCGGGAGCGCGACGATCGCGCCGATCGGTCCCAGCAGGGCTCCCCCCGCGATGACGGCGCCGAACGCCACGGCGGCGTGGACCTCCATGGTGTGGGCGGTCACCCGGGGGGCCAGCAGGTAGTTCTCCACCTGCTGGTAGATGGCGACGACGGCGAGGACCCACAGGGCGGAGACCGGGCGCTCGGCCAGGGCGACCAACGCCGGCAACAACCCGGCCAGGTAGGTGCCGATGACCGGCACGAACTGCGACATGACGGCCACCCACAACGCAAGCGCAGCCGGCGACGGCACCCCGATCGCGGCGAAGGCGACCCAGTGGAACACCCACGAGGCGAAGGCCAGCACGGCGCGGGAGAAGATGTACCCGCCGGTCTTGTCGATGGCCACCTCCCATGCCCGCAGCACGTTGCGCTGGCGGTCGGGCGGCAGCAGCGAACAGATCGCAGCCCGGAAGCGTGGACCGTCCGCCACCAGGTAGTACGAGAACATCAGCACGGTGAGGATCTGGAACAGCACGACGAGCACCCGGCTGCCCACCGCCCCGATGTTGGGGGCGATGGCGGTGGCGAGGTCGGACAACCGCCCGCCCTCCTGGAACTCGGCGCGCAGCTTGTCTGCGTCGATCTGCAGGTTGAAGCTGTCGTTGGCCCACTCCTGGGCCTGCTCGATGTAGCTCGGTGCGCTGTCGATCAGCTCAGCCGACTGATCGGCGATGAGCCGCCCGATCACCCATCCGAACAGCACGGTCGCCAGCAACGTGATGGCGAACACGATGAGGGTGCCCATGCTGCGACGCAGGCCCAGGCGTTGCAGCCGGTTCACGGCCGGCTCGAGGGCGAAGGAGATCATCAGCGACACCGCCAGCATGATCAGCAGGCTGCGGAGCTGGAAGAACAACCAGTGCAGGGCCCAGACGGTGGCGACCCCGACGAAGAACAGGACGATGGCCCGCGGCACCCACGGCGGCATGGCCCCGGGCGGGCGGGTGGGCGGCGGCGCGGGGTGGGCGTCAGCCATGGTGGTCAGGCCACGTGGCGAACCGCGGGGGCGTGCGGCGGAACCAACCCCGCGTCGAGCCGGCGGCGGATCTCACGGCTGCCCTCGGGGCACTGCGCGGCGAACGGGCACCAGGCGCACAGCGGCCCGGTGCGAGGCTCGAAGCGCTCGCAGCGCACGCAGTCGTTGAGGGCGTCCCATCGTTCGTGCAGTCTCCCGACCGCCTGGTCCAGCCGATCCGCGGTGACTTCGATCTCGATGCTACGGGCCCCGAGGTAGAGCAAGCGGGCCCGTTTCGGTTGGGTGCCGCTGTCCGCCCGCCACGCCGCGGCGTAGAGCAGCACCTGCTCCAGCTTGTCCGCCACGTAGGCGCCGCCCGGGGCCCGGCCCGACTTGTAGTCGCTGACCACGACCCCATCGGCGGTGGCATCCACCCGGTCCAGCACGCCCAGGAAGGGCACCGCACCGAGCTGCACGTCCAGCCGTTGCTCGGTGGCCACCACCTCCACCCCGGTGGGGTCCTCGAGGTGCCACAAGCCGTTCACCGCCTGCCACACCTGCCACTTGAAGCGGCGCACCCCGTCTGCGTCGAGGCCGAGCGCGGCGACCTCCGCCTGGTCGCGGTGGGCCGGCCACTCCTCGGCGGCGATGGCCCGGGCCCGCTCGACGGTGCGCTCGGCGGGGACCTCGCCGAGCAGCCGCTCGAGGATGCGGTGCACGAAGGTGCCGACGAGCGCAGCCTCACCGGGCGGATCCGGCAGGCGGTCCAGGTAGCGGAAGCGCCAGCGCCGTGGGCACTGCTCGAACACGACGGCGGAGGACGGCGAGAGGTGGCGAGGCTCGGTTGACGCGACGGGCGCGACCGACGCCGGCACCTCGGTGGGAGTGTCCACGGCGACGACCATGGCACGTTTGTAACCCACGGGGTGTGACAGCGGAGGGATACCGATCAGCGGAGCTCGAGCACGCGGGTGCTGCGTCGCGCCCTGCGCAGCGAGTCGGTCACCGCCACCGAAGCGGTCAGCACGATGACCTGGCGACGCTCGGCCAGCTCGGCCAGCACGGCGCACACCGCCTTCAGGTTCCTGTCGTCGAGACCGACCAGCACGTCGTCGAGAACGAGCGGCATCCCGGGGCGGAGCTGCTCGGCCGCTGCGAGCTGCAGCGAGAGCCCGACGAGCTGGCGATCGCTGCGGGCGAGCAGCTCGAGCGGTCGGGTGGCACCGGCGGCGTCGTCGACATCGAGCTCGCCGTCGACGCCGTCTGTGGCCGTTCGCACCGCGGTCAGCCGGCCGGCGCTGGCTCCGACCAGCCACTGCGACGCAAGCTCGAGGAGCCCCGTGTCGAGCGGGCCGGCCAGGCTGCGGCGCAGGCGGTCGAGCTCCCGCCGGGCGGCCTCGGTGCGTCGGCGCCGCTCCTCGGCCCGCTCGGCGTACTGCTCGGCCACGTTGGCGCGGATCAGCTCGCGACGCCGATCGAGGAGGGCCGTCCAGTCGTCGGGGGCGCGCTCCGGAACGCTGGCCGGGCCCGGCGCCGGAGCTCGATCCGCAGCCTCGGTGGGCTCGGTCGGTCCGACGACGACGGCGTCACGCCGCATCGCATCCCTGGTGGCGATGAGCGACTGCAGCTCGGCGCGCCGGCGGTCGGTCGACAGGCGGGCGGACAGCTGTGCCTCGAGCTCCCGGCGTCGGCGCTGCACCCCCGCAGCGTCGACATCGAGCGGCAGCGAAAGGCCGGCCAGCACCTCACGGCGATGCGCGGCGAACCCGTCGGCTGCCGGGCCGGCGATCAGATCTCCGTCGTTGCGCAGCGCCCGGGCCAGCCCGTGCAGCCCGTGCAGTCCGTGCAGCCCGTGGGGCGCCACCGGCTC
>JADLEF010000033.1 GCA_020846295.1 Acidimicrobiales bacterium | reverse complement strand
CTCTTCGCGGCGGTGAGGTAGCCGGGCAGCGCCCACTCCGGCTCGGTCGCCCGGCGCGACCGGTACTCCATCTTGCCCGACCGGTACGAGACGTGGGCCAGCCGCATGGCCGGGTCGGGCCGACCGCGCCGGTGGTGCCACAGCCCCGACTCGGGCTCGGTCGAGTGGCGCGAACGGTACTCCATCCGCCCGTTGGCGTAGGTGACGTCCACGAGGCGCATCGCCGGCTCACGGCGGCCCCCGCGGTGCGTCCACTGGCCGGTGTGCTCGTCGAACACGTAGTGCGGCAGCAGCTTCCAGCCGTGCTGCGCCACCCAGTCGATGGCGGCGAGCAGGAACTCGAACTGGCGCTCGGAGATGAAGTAGTTGAAGTTGACCCGCACCCACCCGGGTTTGGCCGCCTCGTGGCCGGACTGGATCGCGTCGAGGAACCGGCAGCTCGTGGAGTCGTCGATGCCGAGCAGCCGGTGACCGTATGGGCCGGCGCACGAGCACCCGCCGCGGGCCTGGATGCCGAACAGGTCGTTGAGCAGCGCCACGACGTAGTTGTAGTGCAGGTACCGGCCGCCGTGGCGGACCATGAACGACACGATGCTCAGCCGCCACGCGTCGACGTTGCCGAGGATCTTGATCTCGGGCCGCGCGGACCAGCGCTGCACCGCCTTCCGCACGAACGCGTGCTCGAGGGCGCGGATCGTGTCGGCGCCGACGGCCTCCTTGAGCTGGAACACGAGACCGGCGCGGATCGACTCCACGATGGCCGGGGTGCCCCCCTCCTCGCGGTGCTCGGGGTCGGTCGAGTACACGTGCCGCCGCGAGCTCACGTACGACACCGTTCCGCCCCCGGGGACGGAGGGCACCGTGTTCTGCAGCAGCCGCCGCTTGACCACGAGGATGCCCGGCGTGCCCGGACCCCCGATGAACTTGTGGGGCGACAGGAAGATGGCGTCTTTGTACGCGAGGTGCCCGTGGTCGCCCTCGCAGCGCAGGTTCATCTCGATCTTCACGTACGGGCCGGCGGCGGCGAAGTCCCAGAACGCGAAGCCTCCGTACCGGTGCATCAGCGTCGACACCTGGCCGACCTTGGAGCCGATGCCGGTGACGTTGCTCGCCGCCGAGAACGAGCCGATCCGCAGGGGCCGGTGCTGGAACTCCTGCAGGCGCCGCTCGAGCGTCTCCTGGCAGATGAGGCCGTCGGCGTCTTCTTCGATGACCACCACGTCCGCGATGGACTCGCGCCACGGCAGCTCGTTGCTGTGGTGCTCGTAGGGCCCGATGAACACGACCGGGCGCTGGTCGGCCGGGATCTGGTCGCGCAGGTGGTACCGGCGGTCGAGGTCGGCCGGGATCCGGAGGTTGAGGATGTCGACCAGCTTGTCGATCGCGGCCGTGGCCCCGGAGCCACAGAAGATCACGCAGTCCTCGTCGGTGCCGCCCACGGCCTTGCGCACGAGGTTGCGGGCGTCCTCCCGGAACCGCGTGGTCTGCAGGCCCGTCCCCGAGGTCTCCGTGTGCGTGTTGGCGTACAGCGGCAACACGTTCTCGCGGATGAAGTCCTCGATGAACCGGAGGGAGCGCCCCGAGGCGGTGTAGTCGGCGTACGTCACGCGGCGCGAGCCGTAGGGCCCCTCGATCGCGTGGTCGTCCCCGATCACGTTGCTGCGGATGGTCTCGACGAGCGGGTTGGACATGTCGTCTCCATCGACCGGCCCCCCGCGGCGCGGGCCGCGGCAAGGCTGCCTGGGGCGCCCCTACAGCATACGCCCTCGGCTCAGAGCGCGCCGCCGTTGATCCAGTCCTCCATGAGCTGCAGCTCGGCCGCCGAGAACACGCCGCCCGTCAGCGGCATCCGACCACCGATGCCGCCGACGGTGCCCTGGGTGCCGTTCAGCTTGTGCCACATGTACGACGCGTCCGGGTCGTTGGGCTCGATGTAGTCGAGCACGGGGGCGCCGTTGCCGGACGAGGCGTTGACGATGGAGCCCGCGCCCGAGATGGTGAGGCCGCCGCTGGCGCCGGAGATGTGGCAGGGCGCGCACCGGCTGTTCAGCAGCGGGCCGATGTCGGCGGCGAAGGTGGGCGCCCCGGTGGAGCCGCCGCTGTGGGTGTCGGTGTCGGTGTCCGAGTCGGTGTCCGAGTCGGTGTCCGAATCGGTGTCGGTGTCGGTGTCGGTGTCGGTGTCCGAGTCGGTGTCGGTGTCGGTGTCCGAGTCGCCGCCAGAGTCGGAGGTCTCGTCCTTGCCACCGCACGCGGCGAGGGGGAGCAGGACGAGGACCGTGAGGTCGAGGCGCATGGGTGGGTCTCCAGTGGGCGGCACTTTCACATGCCGGATACCGAACGTCGATGGCTACTCCGTTCCTGGTCGGCTTCTCTCAGCGCGTGATCGTCCGCCTGCTCGACGAGCGGCTGGTGGACCTCGTCCCCGGAGGAGAGACCCGCGCGATGTTGTACGTGGCGAACGCCCTCGCGGCGGCGGGCGAGGGCCGCCAGCTCCTGAGCTCCCTCGAGAAGGCGTTGCTCGAATGCCCCGAAGTGAACGAGCTGTTCGCGGATCGCGACACGCTCAAGGTGGTCGTCGAGTGGCTCGGG
>JADLEF010000032.1 GCA_020846295.1 Acidimicrobiales bacterium | reverse complement strand
GTGTCCACTGCGGCACTGGGACAAATGGCAGGCTTCCCACCACAGCTGCTGCTCGCCTCCACTGCAGGCGTCGCCGGGGCGTGGGCGTACGCCTTCGGAACCCTCGGTGCTGCCGTGAGCCGGCTGTTGGTGATCGGTACGCTGCAGCGACGTGATCGCACGGCGGTCGTCCGGCCCGGTGACGGCAACAACCGACGCGTCCGGCGTCGAACACGGAAGGGTTCAGTCATGACCGACCCGCATCCCATCGAAGAGCCGTCCGTGCTCGGCTCGGTCCTGCGCCACCCGTTGGTGGTCGGCCTCTGCGTCGTCGGCGGCCTGCTGCTCGGCGGCATCGGCGCGCTCGCGTCGGCGGAGAACCACGAGGCCTCCACCGAGTTGACCGTGCAGGACCCGCGCCTCACCAGCCTGTTCCAGGGTTCGCCGAACCTCGATGCCAAGCGGTACGTCGCCGATCAGGTGGAGCTGCTGCAGTCGCCCGAGGTGCTGCGCGATGCCGCCGGCCGCCTGTCGGGGACCCGCTGGGGCGAGGTGACCATGCGCGACATCGAACGCGGCATGGCGGTGCGCAGCAGCGAGGCATCTAACACGATCACCGTCGCCTTCCAGGACTCGGACGAGGCGTACGCGGCGGCGGCCGACGAGGCCCTCGTGGTCGCCTACCTCGACGCCGCCGAGCTGGTCACCCGCAACGAGTTCGACAACACGACCAACGCGTTGCAGAACCAGATCGACGAGCTCGACGCCAAGATCGCCACCCTGGACAAGGAGATCGCCTCCTACCAGGACGCCGGTGCCACCATGGTCGACGCCCGGCTCGACGCCGCGGTGGCGACCCGCGGCCGGCTCTACGACGAGCGCAGCCAGCTGAGCGTGCGCCTTCGCCAGGTCGCGGTGGACCTCGCCCGCAATCCCTCCGGGGTGACCCGCCGGTCGACCACCTACACCGACAGCGCCGCCTCGGGGGCGATGCGCTTCGTGCTGCTCGGCGGGTTCCTCGGCGGCCTGATCGGAACCGGCACCGCCTATGCCAAGGCCCGCCGGCGCCGCACCTTCGAGGAGGTGGCCGAGCCGGAGACCCTGCTCGGACTCCGCTACCTCGCCACCATCCCCGCGCTGGGGCCGGGGACGCCCACCTCGGCGCTGATCCGCCAGCGCGAGTCGGTGCTCGAGTTCCTCGCCACCGTGGTCGAGGGCGAGGCGCGACGGCGGCGCATCTCCCGCTTCGGGTTCGTCTCACCGTCGTCCTCCCACGAGTTGAGCCCGCTCGGCACGACCCTGCAGACCATGCTGGGCGGTACGGAGGGCCCTGCCGCCAGCGCCGAAGCGCCGGGGGAGCGGAGCGAGCAGGCCACTATCGACCTGCGCGACGGCCGTGACGCCTCCCGGCTCGATCGGGAGGCCGGGCCGGCGGCGGTGCCGGCGAACGGGGCGACCATCGGTGCCGCCTCCACCACGCAGTTCGGCTTCGATGGGGTGGCCGCCGCCGTGCAGACCGGCTCGGGCGCACGACCCACGTCCACCGCTACCGCCACCGCCACCGCCACCGGGTCCGGTTTCGGCGATCACGAGGAACTCGGGTCATGCGACGACGACGCCGAGGACCACCTCCTCGACCTCGAAGCCATGGAGGAGCTCGACGGGCTCGACGATGCCGGCGACGATGCCGGCGACGACGTGGACCGCGACGGGTCCGTCGACGAGGACGGCAGCCACCACGGCACCAACGGTCACAACGGGTACAACGGGTACAACGGGCACGGCGGACCCAATGGGCACGGCGGACCCAACGGACACGACCTCGAGGCCGACGCCGACGACGCCGCGGGGGCGAAGACGCCGACGTCGTTCGGCACCGGCAACGGCTCGATGACCCAGCGCAGCGACGGCGCGGCCGCGGCCTCCGCGCCGCCGGCCGCCGGCGAGCAGTCCGAAGGCGACACGCTGGTGTTGGTGGAGTGCCCGCAGTACGCCGATCCGTCCCAGGCCGCCGGCAACCAGATCGATGCCATCGTCGTCGTCGTCGACCACGGCGAGAGCATCGCCGCCACCGCCGAGGTCGTGCGCCGGGTCCAGGTGCTCGGCTGGGATCTGATCGGTTACGTGTACGTGACCGATCGCGCCGTTGGCTGATGGCGGCAACCACCCTCGACGCCGCCACGCCCGTCGGCCCGGCGACGGCGGTCGAGCCGCCCCGTCGCCGGGCCCCGGTCCGCGGCGAGCGCAACGGCGACGGCGACGGCCGCCCCGTCGCGCCGCAGCCCCGCCGATCGATCACGGCCGCCGATCGCCGCTGGCGGGCGGTCATGACGCTGTGGGCGGTGATGCTCTACGGCTACGCCTTGTTCGACAAGGGCTTCGCCTACCTCCACATCCCCGGCACGCCGCTGTTCATCGGCGAGCTCGCCCTCGTGCCGGTAGCCGTACTGGTCGCGGTGGACACCCGCTGGTTCCACGGCCATCGGTTGCTGCCCTTCGCCGTGCTCGGCGCCTACTGCACCTGGGCGCTGGTCCGCCTCGCCGAATCGCTGCCCACCTACCGCCTCGACGCGCTGCGCGATTCGGCCATGTGGTACTACGCCGCCGTCGCCGCGCTCGTCGTCGCCTGGTTCCACCGCAGTGGGCCGGCGGTGGCCTTCGAGGCCTGCATCCGCTTCGCCGAGCGGCTGATGGTGCCGCTGCTGCTGTGGTCGCCCGTCGCCGTGCTGGCGGAGCGGGCCGGTGGCACCACCGTCGGGCCGGTGCTGCCGTTCACCGGGATCTCGGTGCTCACCCACAAGCCGTCCAACCTGGCGCCGCTGCTGACGCTGATCGCCCTGTACGCCTGGCACGACGAGCACTCGGGGTTCAGCCATCGGAGGCGGGTGGTGCTGTTCACCTGGGCGCTGATCGACATCGCCGCGGTCGGCACCCAGACCCGCGGCGGGTTCCTCGCCGCCCTGTTCGGGATGACGGTCGGCACGCTCGTGCTGCCGCGCCGGCAGCGGGTGCGCAGCATCGCCCGGCGTGGGATCGCGATCTGCCTCGCGTTCTTCGTCGTCGCCTTCGCGCTCGACCTCAAGGTGTCCGCCGGTCGGGATCTGGGCGTGCGGCAGCTCACCAACAACACCCTCAGCGTGGTCGGGCTCAACGCCGAGGACCGCAACGATCCGGTGCGCGGCACCCTCGAGGGCAACGCCGAGTGGCGTGAGCGGCTGTGGGCGGCGGTCATCAGCAAGACGTTCCTCCACGAGCACGAGGTCAGCGGCTGGGGGTTCGGGCCCAACCTCGGTGACGAGCTCGGCTTCGAGAACCAGCTCGGCGACGGGTCGCTGCGCAGCCCGCACAACTCGCACCTGTCCGTCTTCGGCCGTCTCGGCGCCATCGGGCTGGTGCTGTGGCTGACGTTGTGGGGGGTGTGGGCGATGTCGTTGGCCGCGCTGGCCCGGCGGCGGGACTGCTCCGACGATCGGGTTCGCGTCGCCGCCGCCATACTCATCGGTATGATGGTGTCCCTGCACATCAACGCCTACTTCGATCCCGCCTACGAGAGCCCCCAGGCGGGAGCGTGGCTGTGGGCGGTGTTCGGAGCCGGGTGCGGCCTGCTGCTGCTGCGTCGGGAGGTCGTGCCCGCGCCTTCGCTGACCGCCTACGCACTCCGACCCCGGTGGCCCTCGAACCGTCTGGTGCGCTGGTTCGGTCTCGGGCCTGCATGAGCGGCCGCCGCGCGGCGGTGGCTGCGTTCCTCATCGGCCTGCTCGTCATCGTCGGTGGCGTCATCGGCGGGTACGACCGGGAGGCGGGCGGGCAGCGATCGTCCACCGGTGCGCTGAGCGACTACCGCGACGCGCTCTACCAGCCGGTGCGCGCCCTCGCCCGGGGTGTCAACCCCTACGACCACGAGGCCTACCTGGCCACCATGGCGGTCGATCAGGAGCTGCCGCCGTACTTCCCGCTGAACTACGGGCCGTTCGCGCCGCTCGTCGTGCTGCCGCTGCCGGTCGCCGGGGCGACGTTCGTGGCGCTGTCCATCGGCGCGGTGCTCGCCACCGGCGCGGTGGTCGCCGCGGCCGCGGGCGAGCGCGGCCCCCGAGCGGCCACCGTGGCGCTGGCCTTCGGCGGCGTCGTGCTCCTGAGCCGGCCGGGGTTCCAGGCGCTGCAGTACGGCCAGAGCGGACCGTGGGTGGCGCTGTGCCTGGCGTT
>JADLEF010000031.1 GCA_020846295.1 Acidimicrobiales bacterium | reverse complement strand
GTCCACCACCACGCCGTCCTCGGTGAGGCGCTCCACGCCCTTGCCGTCGGTGTCCACCAGGGTGACGTTGGGACGGTTGAAGGTGGGCAGGTACTCGTCGTGGAAGCAGGGGCGCTTGCAGAACTGGCGATACCAGGGCTTGAGCTTCTCGGCCACGGCCGGGTCCTCGATGATCTCGTCCACGCGGTCGCGCACCGAGTTCATCTGCATGTAGTCGGCCAGCTCCATCAGCTGGCCGCGCTCCTGCGGGGTGAGCCGCCGGCCCAACTTCTGCGACGCCTGCTTGGCCACCTTGCCGGTGAGGTTGCGGAAGATCTTGGTCCAGCCGTCCTGCACCAGATCGACCTCGACATCGCCGCCCTCGACGCAGATGTTGAAGTTCTCCATGCGCTCCTGCTGCCAGCCGGACTGCAGCGAGGCGACCCACTGGGGGTCGGTCGGCCGGTTGGCCCGCACGTCCACCGACGACGGCGTGCGCTGGAAGACGTACAGGTGCTTGGACCACTGGCCCAGGTGCGGGATGCACTGCACGGCGGTGGCGCCGGTGCCGATGATGCCGACCACCTTGTCCTGGAGGTTGGTCAGGTTCCCGGTGGAGTCACCGCCGGTGTACTCGTAGTCCCAGCGGCTGGTGTGGAACGTGTAGCCCTTGAACTCGTTCACGCCGGGGATGCCGGGCAGTTTGGGCCGGTTGAGCGGTCCGTTGGCCATGGCGATGTACTTGGTGCGGAACGCGTCGTCCCGGTCGGTGCGCACCAACCAGCGCTGGGTGTCCTCCTCCCAGCGCAGTTCGGTGATGCCGGTCTGGAACAGCGCGTCCTCGTAGAGGTTGAAGTGCCGGGCGATCCGCTTCGAGTGCTCGAAGATCTCCGGGGCGAACGGGTACTTGGTGGAGGGCATGATGTTGCCCATCTCCTCCAGCAGCGGGAGGTAGACGTAGGACTCCACGTCGCACGCCGCGCCCGGGTCCCGGTTCCAGTACCACGTGCCGCCGACGTCGCCGGCCTTCTCGACCAGCCGGATGGAGCTCCAGCCGGCCTCGCGCAGCCTGGCCCCCATCAGCAGCCCGCCGAAGCCGCCGCCGATGATGGTGAAGTCGACCTCGTCGTTGATCGGCTCGCGGGTGAAGCCGGGATCCACGTAGGGATCGTCGATGTAGCGGGAGAACTCAGCCGTGACCTCGACGTACTGGTCGTTGCCGTCCTCCCGCAGGCGCTTGTCGCGCTCGGCCAGGTACCTGGCCTTCAGTTCGGCCGGGTCGAACCCCAGCTCGTCCGCCGTGAGGCCCAGCTTGTCGATGAGCTGAGCGCCGACATCGGTCTCGATCACGCGTCTTTCCCCTTGATCACGTCGAGCACCGATCCCGAGCGCGGCACGCCGACGCTCAGACGGTATCGCACGGTGGTTCCGTCCGTCGCACGGAACTGACCAATCGGTCAAGTATTGACGATGGTCGATCTGGTGTGGGTCGGGACGTACCGGACGTGCCGACCGGGGCTCAGCCCGCTTCGGCGGCGCGCTTCATCCCGGCGAGGGTGGCGCTGATCGACTCCTTGGCGTTGGCGACGCGCCGTTGCACCTCCGCCTCCCCGTTCTCGATCATGATGGGCGAGAGGTTGCGCAGCGCCCACTGCTCGGTGAGCCGGGTGCCGTCGCCGTCGGGCTCCAGCACGTAGCGCCAGTGCACGTAGTTCAGCTCGAGCCCGCCGGTGACAAAGGCGAACGCGCGGCCCTCGTCGCGCTCGACGATCTCCACCAGCGCCTTCCACTCGGTGTCGCCCCGGCGGTTGATGCCGACGAACTGATCGCCGAGCTCGCCAGTGCCGGGCACGCCGTCGCGCTTGCGCCAGTAGCCGCCGGCGTTCTCCGAGCTCCACTCGCCGTAGCGCTCCATGGCGGTGACGAGGTCCCACACCCGCTCCGGCGGGGCGGCGATGTGGATCGATTCCTCATGGCTGTACAGCGGCGCGGCGGCTTGATCGGCGTTCACGGCGGCAGTCTGGCACGGCGACGCCCGCTCGCGCCGGGCCGCCGCTCAGTGCTCGCCGCGGTGCAGCACGCCGGCCGCCTCGAGCTCCGCCACCCGCTGCGCGCTGTAGCCCAGGCGGTCGGTCAGGATCGTCTCGTTGTGCTCGCCGAGCAGCGCGGCACGGATGTCGGGCAGCTCGGGCTGCGCGCCGAACTTGAACGGGAACCCGGGGATCGGCACCTGACCCAGCTGCGCGTCCTCGACCCAGCGCACCATCTCGCGCGCCTTGAAGTGCGGGTGGTCGAGCGCGTCGAGCGGGGTGAGGACCGGCCCGGCCGGCACGTGGTGGTGCTCCAGCTCGTCGAGCACCTCCTGGTCGGAGTCGAAGCCGGCCATCCACGCCTCGATGATCGGGATCAGCTCGGCGCGGTGCTTGGCCCGATCGGTGCTGGACTGCAGCCGCGGATCGTCGAGCAGATCGAGCCGGCCGATGCACTCGCACACGTTCTTCCACTGCAGATCGAGCGCCAGGATGATGATGTAGCCCTGCGGGCCCCGGAACGAGCCGGCCGGGAACACCACCGAGTGGTGGGTCCCGAACCGCTTGGGTTCGATCTCCCCGTCGCTGAGGTGGTGGCATTCGAGGTGTCCCTCGTGGAAGTGGAACAGCGCGTCGGTCATGGCGATGTCGAGGTGCTGGCCCCGGCCGGTGCGCTCCCGGTAGTAGAGCGCGTACCCGAGGGACGCGAAGCCGTGCACCGCACCGTTGGTGTCGCCCAGCGCGGAGCCGACCATCATCGGCGGCCCGTCCGGGTCCCCCGTCATGTGCATGATCCCCGAGACGGCCTGGGCGATGTAGTCGTAGCCGGGCTTGGTGTTCCACGGCGATGTCCGCCCGAAGCAGGACACCGACAGGTAGATCACGTCGGGGTTGACCGCCTTGATCGACTCGTAGTCGAGGCCCCGCTTGGCCATCACGTCGGCGGTGGCGAAGTTCTCCGCCACGATGTCGACGTCGCGCGCCAGCTCCAAGAGCAGCTCGCGCGCCTCGGGGCGGTCCCAATCGAGGCAAAGGCTCTTCTTGCCCCGGTTGTGCTGCACGAACCAGCCGCTGCGGCCGTCGTTGACCACGGGCAGCAGGCGGGCCGGATCCCCCACCCCTGCGCCGGCCAGCTCCACCTTGATGATGTCGGCGCCGAGCTCCGCCATCATGCGAGTGACCCCCGAGCCGGCCAGGTACTGGGTGAAGTCCAGCACCTTGCAGCCCTCGAGGATCATCGGATCACCGTTCTTCTGCGGCATGACGCTCCCCCATCTCGTCGCGGCCCACACCGTAGGCGACGTCGGTCACACCTGCTCGGCGAAGTCTGCAAGGATTGGTGACCTCAGCCCTGTACGGAGGTGGTGGCCATGCCCATCCAGTCCATCGGTCACGCGGTGCTCAAGGTGTCCAACATGGAACGGGCCGAGGCGTTCTACTGCGGCGTGCTGGGCTTCCCCGTCGCCACGCGATGGGACGGGCTCGGACGCGACATGACGTTCTTCTCGCTCGGCAACCACCACGATCTCGCCATCGTCGCCATGGGCGACGACGCCCCCCGGGCCGACCCCGACGGCTGCGGGTTGGCGCACGTGGCGTTCAAGGTGGGTGAGACCGACGCCGAGCTCATCGAGATGAAGGCCCAGGTCGAGGGGCGCGGCTGGAAGATCGACCGGGCGATCGACCACGGCGTGACCCACTCGCTGTACCTGCACGACCCCGACGGCAACCAACTCGAGCTGTACGTGGACATCAGCCCGGCGTGGAAGGCGAACCCGCGGGAACTGGTGGACACCTACGAGAAGCTCGAGCTGGGCGTCTGAGGCGGCGGTCCACGGGCGACGGTAGGGTCGGGCGATGGCCGCCATACTGGATGGTATCCGAGTCTTCGACCTGACCCTCGCCGTGGTCGGACCGTGGGCCACCAAGCTGCTCGCCCAGCTCGGGGCCGACGTGGTGAAGGTGGGGGCGCCCGACGGCGAGCTGCTGAACTTCGTGCCGCCCTACATGGGCGCCCGGCAGTCCTCGGTGTTCCTCGACACCAACCTCAACAAGCGCCTCGTCGCGCTCGACCTGCACGACGAGGCCGACCTCGAGGCGGCGTGGAGGCTGGCCGAGACGGCCGACGTCTTCGTGGAGAACATGCGGCCCGGCGCGGTCGATCGGCTCGGCTTCTCCTACGAGGCGGTGTCGGCCCGCAACCCGCGAATCGTGTACGCCTCGGCCTGCGCGTACGGGCGGGTCGGCCCGATGGCGACCCAAGCCGGGGTCGACCCGCTGGTACAGGCGTTCAGCGGCTTCGCCTCGCTCAACGGACCGGAGGGTACGGCCGGCGAGATGAACCGGTACCTGGTGAACATCGACATCACGACCGGCTCGATGCTCGTCGAGGCGGTGTTGCAGGCGCTGATCGCAAGGGAACGGACCGGCCGGGGCCAGAAGATCGAGCTGGAGATGCTGGGCGCTTCGCTGGCCTTGCAGGGGACGCGGGTGGCGGAGTCGCTGGCCTCGGGCACGGCGGCGCGCCCGCTCGGCTCGGCATCCGCGGTGACCGCGCCGCACGAGGCGTTCCGTTGTGCCGACGACGTGTGGCTGTGCATCGGCGTCGAGTTCGACGAGCAGTGGCGGGCGCTGTGCGAGGGCCTCGGAGCGGAGGGCACGGCGCTGGCGGGCGACCCGCGCTTCGCCACCAACCCGTTGCGGGTGGCGAACCGGGTGGAGCTGGCCGAGCGGCTGTCGGCGGTGCTGCGCACCGAGCCGTCGGTCGCCTGGGAGGTCCTGTTGCGCCGGCGCGGCGTGCCGTGCGGGCGCATCCGCCGCTTCGACGAGCTGCGCCACCACGAGCAGGCGAAGGCCAACGGGTGGTTCCACGAGCTGGACACGCCGTGGGGCCACCTCTGTGTGGAGGGACCGCCCTGGCGGTTCTCGCGCACGCCGACGGAGCCGATCCGCCTGGGCGGCGCCAACGGCACCCACAACGCCGAGGTGTTGGCCGAGCTCGGGCTCGCCGACCATCCGGCGGCCGCGTTCGAGGCGGATGCCGGCCGGCCGTTGCGCTGGAAGACGCGGACGGAGGCCTGAGCGATGGGCGCCCTCGACGGGTTCCGGGTGGTGGAGCTGGGCCGCGGGTTGTGCGCAGCGACCGCGGCGATGCGCCTCGGCGACGCCGGGGCGGACGTGGTGAAGGTCGAACCGATCGGCGGTGACGAGAGCCGCGGCTGGTCGGCGTCGGTCTCGCCGGGGGCCGACGACGCGCCCGCCTTCCTCGCAGCCAACCGCAACAAGCGGGCGGTGGCGGTGGATCTCGGGCGACCGGAGGGCCTGGCGGTGGTGCAGCGGCTGGTGGCGAGCGCCGACGTGCTGATCGAGGAGCTCGGCCCGGGCGAGGCGGAGCGGCTCGGCCTGGCCGGCGATCGGCGGGACCTGGTGCACTGCGCCATCACCGCCTTCGGCGACGACGGCCCGTGGGCGATGCACCCGGCCGGCGAGCTGGTGTTGCAGGCCGCGGCCGAGCAGCCGCTCTCGTTGGGGCGGCCGGGCGAGCCGCCGGTGCGCATCGGGGCGGAGATCGCCGCGGTGAACACCGCGGTGTTCGCCGCCCAGGGGGTGACCGCGGCGCTGTTCCACCGGTTGCGCACCGGGGAGGGCCAGCGGGTGGCGGTGAGCCGGTTGGGCACCCTGTTGCACCTTCGGGGGATCCTGTGGTCGGCGCAGAGCGATCCCGACGACTGGGGTGGTTTCCACCTCGACAGCTACACCCGCCCGGTGGACGACGGGTACCGCACCGCCGACGGCCGCATCTACTTCGCGCTGCGGCGAGCGTCGAGCGAGGACTACGACAACCTGATGATCACGCTCGGCCTGCTCGACCACCTGGCCGATCCGCGCTTCGCCAACTTCGGGCGCGACGCCGCGCCGATGGGCCGGCGGGCGAACGAGACGCGCGAGGTGTGGGAGGAGGGCTTCACCCGGTTCCGGACCGACGAGCTCGTCTCGCTGCTGCTCGACGCGGGCGGGGACGCGGTGCCGTTCCTCGACCACCTCGAGCTGGCCGAGCACCCCCAGATCAAGGCGCTCGGGCTGCTGGTGGACGTGGTGCGCTCCGACGGTTCGGTCGGGCGCGACGTGGCACCGGCCTGGCGGCTGAGCGAGACCCCGGCCTCGATCCGGCGCGGTGCGCCCTTCGTGGGCGAGCACACCGACGAGGTGCTGGGCGAGGCCGGCTACGACCCGGGCGGGATCGATGCGCTGCGCCGGGCCGGGATCATCGGCTGAGCGGCCGGAAGGTCCCCGACACCATCGACCGCTTCTCGTGGTCGGCGACGACCCAGCCCCACCGATTCGCCGGTCGCGTGGACCACGTTCGGCGAATCGGCGAATCCGACCTTATCTTCGCAGGTCAGAAGCTACGTTGATGCCGCTGCCGCTCGCAGCGAATCGGCGTCGATTCGCTGTGAGGGGGCCGCCATACCCCCTCGCCCGGTGCGGGCGGACCGCGCAAAACTCGCGCGCTCCGTGGTTGGTCGGGGCAACGCCAGGAGAGGCCCTCGGCGTGCTTCCGGCGCCAGTTCTACGACTGCGGACCGGCCGCCGAGGCCGGCCCGGCGCAGCGCCTTCGACGGGCCGCAACGCACCTGCCCCGCCTAGGATCGGCCGGACCGGAGGGGATTCGGGGAAACGGGGAGGAATCGCGGTGGAGCACCACGAGGTCATCATCATCGGCGCCGGGCTGACCGGCATCGCCCAGCTGTACAAGCTGAAGGAAGCCGGCTTCGACACGCTGGTGCTCGAGGCGGGCGGCGATCTCGGCGGCACGTGGTACTGGAACCGCTACCCGGGCTGCCGGTTCGACTCGGAGAGCTACTCCTACGGGTACTCCTTCTCCAAGGAGCTGCTCGAGGAGTGGGACTGGACCGAGCACTTCTCCCCGCAACCGGAGAACCTGCGTTACCTCAACTTCGTGGCCGACAAGTTCGACCTGCGAGCGCACATGCGCTTCGACAGCAAGGTCGAGCGCGCCACGTGGAACGAGGACAACCACACCTGGACGGTGCGGCTGCACGACGGCGCCGAGTTCAGCTGCCCCTTCCTGCTCACCGCCATCGGCATCCTCTCCGCTGCGGTGATGCCCCGCATCGAGGGCGTGGAGCGGTTCAAGGGCCAGTCGTTCCACACCTACCACTGGCCGCAGGAGCCGGTGGAGCTCGCCGGCAAGAAGGTCGCCGTCGTCGGCACCGGCGCCACCGGCGTGCAGCTCATCGCCGAGATCGCCGACAAGGTCGAGCAGCTCTACGTGTTCCAGCGCCGGCCCAACTGGTGCGCGCCGCTGCACAACGCGCCCATCACCCCCGAGGAGATGGCGAAGATCAAGGCGAGCTACGACGAGATCTTCGACCGTTGCATGCAGACCGCCGGCGGGTTCATCCACGGCTCGGATCCCCGCAAGATGTTCGACGTGCCCGAGGAGGAACGCTACGCGTTCTGGGAGGAGCTGTACGCCTCGCCCGGGTTCGGCATCTGGCTGGGCAACTTCCGCGACGTGCTCATGGACGAGCGCTGCAACGAGCAGTTCAGCGAGTTCATGGCCGAGAAGATCCGCGCCCGGGTCAAGGACCCGGCCGTGGCGGAGAAGCTGATCCCCAAGGACCACGGCTTCGGCACCCGCCGCGTGCCGATGGAGACCCGGTACTACGAGGCCTACAACCGCGACAACGTGCAGCTGATCGACATCAACGACACGCCGATCGAGACGGTCACCGAGACCGGCATCCGCACCAGCGAACGCGACTTCGACGTGGACCTCATCGTGTACGCCACCGGGTTCGACGCGGTGACCGGTGCGTTCGATCGCATCGACTTCATCGGGGTCGACGACCAGAAGCTGCGCGACAAGTGGGAGACGGGGCCGATCACCCACTACGGCATCCAGACCCACGGCTTCCCGAACCTGATCATGCTGACCGGGCCGCAGTCCGGTTCGGGCAACACCAACTTCGGGCGCGGCGTCGAGGACATCGTGTTCTGGGCCGCCGATCTCCTCGTGTACCTGCGCGAGCACGGCTACACCCGCATCGAGAACACCGTCGAGGCCGAGGAACGCTGGAACGAGCACGTCCGCGACATGTACGACATGCTGCTGCTGTCGAAGACCAAGTCGTGGTTCACCGGTTACAACTCCAACGTCGAGGGCCGTGACACCATCCGGTATGTCGCCTACAACGGCGGGGCGCCCCGGTACCGCAAGCGCCTGGCCGAGTGCGCAGCCAAAGGGTACGAAGGCTTCGTCCTGGCGTAGCATCGCAGGACACGCACGTTCGGGGGTTGTGCCATGTCCTTTGACCTCGTCGTCCGCAACGGCACCGTCATCGACGGTTCGGGCCTGGCCCGCTACCGCGCCGATGTCGGTGTCCGTCACGGTCGCATCGCCGCCATCGGCCGCATCAAGGAGCGGGGCCGCCGGGAGGTGGACGCCGACGGCCACATCGTGGCCCCCGGCTTCATCGACGGCCACACCCACATGGACGCCCAGATCGCCTGGGACGCGCTGGGCACCTCGTCGTGCTGGCACGGCGTCACCAGCGTGGTGATGGGCAACTGCGGGTTCACCCTCGCCCCGGCCCGGGCGGACCAGCGCCACCTGGTGGTGCGAAACCTCGAACGGGCCGAGGACATCTCCGCCGACGCGATGGCGGCCGGCATCACCTGGACCTGGGAAACCTACCCCGAGTACCTCGACACGTTGGACCGCCTGCCCAAGGGCATCAACTACGCCGGCTACGTCGGCCACTCCGCGCTGCGCACCTGGGCCATGGGTGAGCGGGCCTTCGAGGACCAGGCCACCGAGGAGGACCTCGAGGTCATGGCCCGGGAGCTGCGCGACGCGCTGCGGGCCGGGGCCATCGGGTTCACCACCTCGCGCACGTTCAACCACCAGACCTCCGACGACCGGCCCGTCGCTTCCCGCCTCGCCGCGTGGGACGAGGTGGCTTCACTGGTGCGGGTCATGGGCGAGACCGGTGCCGGGATCTTCGAGATCGCCGGCGAGGACGTCGGGCGCGATCCGCAGCGCCAGGCGGACTACTACGGCCGCCTGCGCACGTTGGCGGTGGAGACGGGCGTGCCGTTCACCTTCGGGGTGGCCTCCGGGCGCGTCCCCCAGGGCGAGCACCGCGCCATGTTGGAGCTGATCGACCGGACCGCGGCGGAGGGTGGCCGCATGTTCGGCCAGGCCCACGCCCGAGAGTTCAACGTGGTCCTCTCGTTCAAGACCCAGGTCCCCTTCGACGCGCTGGCGGAGTGGAAGGAGTTCCGCACCTGGCCGCTCGACGAGCAGCTGACCGCGCTGCGCGACCCGTCGATGCGCGAGAAGCTCCTCGCCGCAGCGCGGGACGGCTCGTGGCCCAAGGGCGTCGGCGCCGAGGCCCGCAAGCCCGACTACGACTGGATCCGGGTCATGGACCGCTCGATGCCGCCGTGGCGCAGCGTCGCGCAGGTCGCCGCCGAGCGGGGCGTGGACCCCGCCGAGTGCATGATCGACCTTGCGGTCGAGAGCGACTTCGAGCAGTTCTTCCTGCAGCCGATCCTCAACGGCGACCAGGACGTGGTGCTCGAGATCATGCGCCACCCGCGCTGCATCCCCACCTTCTCCGATTCCGGGGCGCACGTGAGCCAGCTCATGGACAGCTCGATCCCGACCCACGTGCTCGGCCACTGGACCCGGGAGCGGGAGGCGTTCACCCTGGAGGAGGCGGTGCGCAAGCTCACCTCCATGCCGGCCGGCATGTGGGGCTT
Organism: Acidimicrobiales bacterium; assembly: GCA_020846295.1. Taxonomy (GTDB): domain Bacteria; phylum Actinomycetota; class Acidimicrobiia; order Acidimicrobiales; family CAIXPF01; genus CAIXPF01. The sequence continues at coordinate 272 of JADLEF010000031.1, read as the reverse complement.
CCACGATCGCGGGCTCCTTCGCGAAGGCCTCATGGCCGACCTGTGCATCTTCGACCCCGACACGGTCGCTCCTTCGATGCCGTCGGTGGCCAAGGACCTCCCCGGCGGCGCGACCCGGCTGGTGCAGAAGGCGCAGGGCATCAAGGCGACGGTGGTCAACGGCGAGGTGCTGACCGAGGACGGCGAGCACACCGGGGCGTACCCCGGTCAGGTGCTGCGCGGCCCGCTCGCCCGCCGCTGACCCGTTCGACAGGCGCGGGGCCGGGGGCCGG
>JADLEF010000030.1 GCA_020846295.1 Acidimicrobiales bacterium | reverse complement strand
ATGGCGCGGATCGCGGTGATGGCGAAGATGGTGAGGATGGCGACGTGCCCGCCGCGGGCGAGCCGGGCGTCCTCACCCTTTCGGCGGACCGGGCCGTCTGGGGCGAGCTGCTCGCCGCGGTGCCGCGCGCCCGGTTCAACGACATCACCCCGGCGCAGCGCCGAGGCCTGCGTCGCGCCGGTGACGAGCTGACCTACTGGCAGTACCTGCCGGCGTTGCAGCGGGCGATCGAGCTGCTGGCCGAAGACCCGCCGCCACCGAGCGGTCCCGCTCCGGTGGAGCGGGAGGCCGGGGCGACGCCGCGCTTCGACGGACCCGTCGGGCGCTACGTCCACCTCGCCCTCGACGGGGTGGACCACCGCGTCTACTTCGAAGAGGTGGGCCAGGGGATCCCGGTGCTGCTGCAGCACACCGCCGGTTCGCACGGCGTGCAGTGGCGTCACCTCTTCGAGGTGCCCGCCATCACCGATCGGTTCCGGCTCATCGCCTACGACCTGCCGTACCACGGCAAGTCGGTGCCGCCCGTCGGGATCGAGTGGTGGACGCAGCGCTACCAGCTGTTCGGGTCGTTCCTGCGGTCGGTGCCGGTCCAGCTGGCCTCGGCGCTGGGCCTGGAGCGACCGGTGTTCATGGGGTGCTCGGTCGGGGGCCTGTTGGCCCTCGACCTGGCGCTGCACCATCCCGAGGTGTTCCGCGCCGTCATCTCGCTCGAAGGAGCGCTGCGCGTCGGTGGGGAGCTCGAGTCGCTGATCGGCTTCTGGCACCCGGGGGTGAGCAACGAGTCCAAGGCCCGGATGATGCAGGGCCTCACCGCGCCGACCGCCCCGATGGCCTACCGCAAGGAGACCATCCAGACCTACGCGTCGGGTTGGCCGCCCGCGTTCATCGGGGACCTGCAGTACTACGTGGAGGAGTACGACCTGCGGGAGCGGGCCGGTGACATCGACACCGAGCGGTGCGCGGTGCACATCCTCAACGGTGAGTACGACCACAGCGCCACCCCCGCCCACGGCCGCGCCGCCCACGAGGCCATACCCGGTTCCACGTTCACCGAGCTCGTCGGCATGGGCCACTTCCCGATGTCGGAGGATCCGGAGCGCTTCGTCGGGTACCTGCTGCCGATCCTCGAGCAGGTGGCCGGCCGCCGCTGATCGCCGCCGCCCGCCGGTGGGCAAGACTGACCGGGTGGATGCCGCCCTCCGTCACGCCCTCGACCACGACCTCACCATCGACCTGACCACGACCGGGCGGCGCAGCGGCCGGCCCCGCCGCATCGAGATCTGGCTGCTGGCCATCGAAGGCCGGTACTTCATCACCGGCACGCCCGGCCGGCGGGACTGGCTGGACAACATCCGCGCCGCCGGCTCGGGGGTCGTGCACCTCAAGCAGGCGCACCCGGCCGATCTGGCCGCCCGCGCCACCGAGGTGCTCGATGCGGACCTGCGCCGCCGGGTTTTGACCCATCCGGCGGCGGCCTGGTACCGGGAGCGCGCGCCGCTCGACGCCCTGCTGGCCACGTCTCCGATGATCGAGCTGAACCTCGTCTGAGCCGATCGCCTGGCCATCACTGTTCGTGGTTGTCAATCCCGCGGCGGATATGACAATCGGTTGCCATCCGACCACCGGTACTTCGCTGGGACCAACCAACAAATCGATGACTCCGCGGCGATGTGGTGCACCCGACAGTTGCACGATTCGGTCTGATCGGGGGACCGTCCTGGTCACATCGGGCCGGGCCGATGCAGGAGGACTACGCAGTTCGCACCGCCGTGACCTGCGGCGTTGACCGCCTCCGGGTCCGACCCGGACGGCAGATCACTTCAAACGCAAGGCGTTGGTCCAAAGCCTCCATGAGGGTGCCTTGCGCCGCCTTTCGCGATCTGCTCACCGCCTGCGTTTTGCTTGACCGTTTCTAACGGCGAATGTGCGGGATCAGTCCTTCACTCTGCGTCGGGGGAGACCTCCACCCACTAGGGTGAGGTGGCCATGCCGAACCCCCGCACGGAATTCAGCCCCACGCTCGGGGTGATCATCACCACCTACCAGGCCGCGGCCTACGTCGATCAGGCGTTGGCCTCGGTCGCCGGGCAGACCCGCCCGGCGGACCGCATCGTGCTGGTGGACGACGCCTCGACCGACGGGACGGTCGAGCGGGTGCGGGGCTGGCAGCGCCACCTGCCGCTGGAGCTGGTCGTGCAGCCGGTCAACGGCGGGGTCGCCCGGGCCCGCAACGCCGGCCTCGCCCGGCTCGACACCGACACCGTCGCCATCCTCGACGGCGACGACGTGCTGCTCCCCGACCACCTGCAGGTCCTCGGTGACCTGCACGAGGTCCACGGCGGTGTCATCTCGCCCATGGCCATGTTCTGGACGCCGGGTCAGGCCCCGCGCCCCTACCAACGGCGGCTGCGCGGCTTCGTGCCCCCCAAGGATGACCAGCTGCGCCGGCTCGTGCACCGCAACTTCGTGTTCGTGGCCTCGCTGATGTCCCGCTTCGACATCGACGCCGTCGGCGGGTTCACCGAGGGGAACCGGAACCAGGACACCACGGCGGACTGGGACCTGTGGCTGCGCCTGGCGGCCAAGGGCGCCCACGTCACCCAGGGCCCGTTCCCCACGGTGCTCTACCGGGTGCACGCCGGGTCGATGGCGTCGGATTCCGGCGCGCTGCTGCGGGCCGAGATCCAGCAGCTCGAGCGCGCCCGGCAGTTCCTGCCCGAGCACCTCGAGCAGACCGTCACCGAGGCGATCGGCAACCGCCGGGCCGAGCTCGAACTGCTCGAGGAGTGCCAGGGTTCCCGGCTGGACCAGGCATGGCGGGCCGTCGGCCCTCGCGGCGGGGACTGGCGCAACCGGGCCCGGGCCCTGGCCGGAGCGACCGTGCCCGCCGTGGCCGGCAAGGTGCTGCGCCGACGCGGCTGCTGGTGACCGACCGGCGAACCCGCACCGCACCGTAGGCGACCACCATCCCGGCGAACCGCTGGCCGAAGCGGCCGGTGATCGGCCAAGCTGTCCGGGTGACCGCACTCGACGCCCCCACCACCACCGACGCCGACGAGGCCAAGGTCTCCGCCGCGATCGACGCGTTCCTCGCCGCCAACGATCCCAAGGTCATGGATGCCGTCGCCTTCCGCGGCGCCCGCTTCGACGCCGGGCTCGCCTGGGTGCACTGGCCGGAGGGCCTCGGCGGCCTCGGCGTGCGCCCGCAGCTGCAGCGCCTCGTCGAGCAGCGGGTGAAGGAGGCGGGTGGACCCGCTCCCGACCCGGCCGGCTTCTTCCAGGCCCTCGCCGGTCCCACCATCCTCACCCACGGCAACGACGAGCAGAAGCAGCGCTTCCTGCGCCCGATGTACACCGGTGAGGAGCGCTGGTGCCAGCTGTTCTCCGAGCCCGGTGCCGGTTCGGACTTCGCCGGGCTGTCCACCCGGGCGGTGCGCGACGGCGACGAATGGGTGGTCAACGGCCAGAAGGTGTGGAACACGCTCGCCCACCTCGCCCAGTGGGGGATGCTCGTGACCCGGACCAACACCGAGGTCCCCAAGCACCGCGGCATGACGTACTTCCTGGTCGACATGCGCAGCCCCGGCGTGGAGGTGCGACCGCTGCGCCAGATCACCGGCGAGGCCGAGTTCAACGAGGTCTACCTCACCGACGTGCGCGTGCCGGACGCCCAGCGCCTCGGCGACGAGGGCGACGGCTGGCGCGTCTCGCTCACCACGCTGATGAACGAGCGCTCCTCGATCGGCGGCGGCACCGGTGGCAGCGGCCCCCGGCGGGGCTCCGGCCCCATCGGCGAGGCGGTCAAGCTGTGGCAGGCGCTGCCGGCCGATCGTCGCAACGCCGCCCGGGCGGACGAGCTGATGAAGCTGTGGGTCCGGGCCGAGACGCTGCGGCTGACCAACATGCGCGGCTCCGCCAACCGGCGCGCCGGCAACCCCGGCCCCGAGGGCTCGGTGGCCAAGCTGGCCATGGCCGAGCTCAACAAGGCGATCTACGAGTTCTGCCTCGACCTTATGGGCCCCGCCGGCATGGTCGGGTACGACTTCACGTTCCGCCGGCCGACGGAGCTGAACGTCGAGGGCTGGGGCGAGCCCCGCCACGGCTTCCTGCGGGTGCGGGCCAACTCCATCGAGGGCGGCACGTCGGAGATCATGCGGAACATCCTCGGCGAGCAGGTCCTCGGCCTGCCCGGCGAACCCCGCGTCGACAAGGACCTGGCCTGGAGCAAGGTCCCCCGCAGCTGAGCGAGGCTCGGCCGGGCCGGCGAAGGTCGGCCCGGCCGATCGGTCACGCCTGCAGCACGATCTTGCCGACCGCTCGGCGCTCGAGCAGATCGGCCAGCACGTCCGCCGCGTCCTCCAGCGGGCGCACCGTCGGGGTCACCGGGTGGAGCTCGCCCCGCGCGATCGCATCGAGCACGTCGACCATGAGCGCCCGGTTGGCCTCGGCGTTGCGCTGCACCCAGCCGCCCCACTCGACACCCACCACGGTGCGATTGTTGAGCAACACCAGGTTGAGCGGCACCCGGCCGATGCCGGCGGTGAACCCGATGATCACGAACCGGCCATCGAAGCGCATCGCCCGCAGGCACTGCTCGGACAGCTCGCCGCCGACCACGTCGTAGACCACATCCACGCCCTGCCCGTCGGTCAGTTCTCGCGCCCGGGTCTTGACGTCCTCGGTGGTGGGATCGATGGTGGCCTCGGCGCCGACCTGCACGGCCAGCGCCCGCTTCTCCGGCGACGACGCGATGGCGATGACCCGGGCGCCCATGGAGCGCGCCAGGTCGATGGCGGCGAGGCCCACGCCGCCGCCGGCGCCGGTGACCAGCATGGTCTCGCCCGGCCGCACCGTCGTGCGGTGCTTGAGGGCGAACCATGCGGTTCCGTACACCTGGTAGAACGACGCGCCGATCTCGGCGCTGACCGCGTCGGGCAGGCGGTACAGCTGGTGGGGCTTGCACACCAACGCGTCGGCGAAGCCGCCGGCGGCGACCACGGCCAGCGCCCGGTCCCCGACCGCCCAGTCGGTCACGCCCTCACCCACCGCGTCGATCACCCCGGCCGCCTCACCGCCGGGGGGGTAGGGCGGGGTCATGGGGAACTGGTACTTCCCGGCCACCCGCAGGCCGTCCACGTAGCTCGCCCCCGCCGCCTGCACCGCCAGGCGCACCTGACCTGGCCCGGGATCGGGCGTCGGGCGTTGCTCGATCACCAGATCCCGAACCGAACCCAACTCGTGACACACGACTGCTCGCACGGCGAGGACCCTAGCTGCGGATCGGCTCGGGCATCGTGGTGCCCCGCGGCCGGAAGATCGTGGTGTGGCGCAGGCGGGCGACCTCCACGGCCGGCTCGTCCCCGGCGATCAGGGAGCCGTCGAGCACCTGGTACCAGTGCCCGTTGCGCTCCCACGCGTCCACGATCCACGCGTTGATCACGTAGCTGCGCTCGGCCTCGGCCGGCGCGAGGTGCTGGATCCGGGTGCTGACGTGGATCGTCGGGCCGTAGGTGAAGTTGTGTCGGGTGAGCGGCGCCATGCGAGCGGCCAGGAAGTACGGGTGCACCAGCCCGGCGGGCAGGTCGGTGGCATCGAGACCGAGGTCCGTCGTGGCCAGCTCCCGCGCCCGGGCACCGGTCACCCAGGCGCCGAGGGGACGCAGCGGCCGCCGCAACGGCACGCCGTCGAGGTCGTACACCGGCCGGACCGCGGGCGGGTCCTGCGCCGGGCCGGGGGGCGGTGGGTCGATCTCGTCGAACCACGGTGCGCGTCCCGTCCCGGCCGCCCCGTCGAGCACGACCCGGACTGCCTCGGCCTCGTGGACCGCGGCCTGCACCGTGCACTGCGGCGTCCCATCGCCGGCCGGGTCGACATCGATGCGCACCGCCTCGCCGGCGTACAGCGGCCGCCGCAGCGTGATGTCCGCCCAGCCGTCGTGCAGCCAGCCAACCCCGCCGGCGGCGCGCACCGCGTCGGCCACCCACCCATAGGTGCGCACCCCGGCCACCAGCGCCGCCTTGTACCCCGCGCCGCTGGCGCCGTCGTCGGCATGGATGGGGTTGGCGATGCCGGTCGGTGGTGGGTCCGGCGTGGCGATGACGGTGCGTTGGACGCGTTCCATACCGATCGGTCTCCCCGGCCGGCTCAGCGGGTCGCCACGGGTGCGATGGTCTCGGCCAGCTGCTCGACGGCCTGGCGGATCTTGGTGGGGTTCGACGTGGGAGGGGCCACCACCAGGCGGTGCACGCCGAGGTCCTCGAGCTGCTTCACCCGATCGAGGGACTCCCGCCGCGGCGACCAGACCATGGTGGTGTTCTCGATGGCGTCGGGGTTGCGCCCCGCCTCGGTGGCGCTGCGGCGCACCACCTCGAACAGGTGGGTCAGCTCCTCGTCGCTGCCCTTGGCCGGGAAGAACCCCGTGCCGTAGCGCCCGGCGCGCTTGGCGGCGGCGTCGCTGTGGCCGCCGACGACGATCGGCACCGACCCGCCGGTCGGCTGGGGCCGCGAGATGGCGTTGGCGAAGTCCACGTACCTGCCGTGGTACTCGGCCTTGTCCTGGCTCCACAGCGCCTGCATGGCCTCGCAGTACTCGTCGGTACGGCGACCGCGGTCGGGCCACGGCACGCCGAGGGCGTTGAACTCCTCTTCCAGCCAGCCGACACCGATGCCGAGCTCGAAGCGGTCGCCGGAGAGCTTGGCCAGCGTGGCGCACTCCTTGGCCAGGATGACCGGGTTGCGCTGCGGGACGATGAGGATGCCGGTGGCGAGGCGGATCTGCTTGGTGAGGGCGGCGGCGTGGGCCAGCCACAGCAGCGGATCGGGCAGGTCCGGATCCTCTCCGCCGGGGATCCTGCCGCTCTCGTGGTAGGGGTACTGCGACTGGTAGCCGTGGGGGATCACCACGTGCTCGACCGCCCAGATGGACTCGATGCCGCACTCGTCGGCGGCGGTGGCGATGGCGGTGGCCCCCTCGCCGGTGGCGTAGTGGGCGGAGTTGGCGAACATGATCCCGAACTTCATGGCCGCGCATCGTAGGGGCCCGCTCCACCTTCCGCCCGGGCCCCCGAGCGTGCCGCTCGGTATGGAACGGTCGGCGTGGTGCGGGCGGAGCCGGGCGGCGGGAGGGCCGCGTCGCGGACTTGGGCCGCCCTCCGGCTCGACCGTACGATCGGCACCGTCCGGCGGGCACGTGCGCCGGGCGCAAAGGGGGAAACGACGTGGACGGTTCAAAGGTGCCGGTGCGGCACCGTCTCGAGGGAACACCCGATCCCGCACACGCCTGGCCGGGGGGCAACGGCGTGATCCTGCGGGGCGACAGCTGGGGGGATCCGACCGGGCGACCGGTGATCCTCATGCACGGCGGGGGTCAGACCCGCCACGCCTGGAAGGGGGCGGGGGAGACGCTCGGCGCCGCCGGGTACCACGCCATCGCCTTCGATGCCCGTGGCCACGGGGACTCCGACTGGGCGCCCGACGGCGTGTACGAGCAGGACGACCAGGTCGAGGACCTGATCTCCGTCGCCGGCGCGCTCAGCGACCAGCCGCCGGTGCTGGTCGGCGCGTCGATGGGTGGCGGCACGAGCCTGCTGGCGGTCGGCGAAGGCCGGCTGAAGGCCGCGGCCGTGGTGCTGGTGGACATGGCGCCGCGCATCGCGCCGGAGGGCAGCGCCAAGATCCGGGCCTTCATGAACCAGAAGCCCGACGGCTTCGAGACGCTCGACGAGGTGGCCGAGGCCATCGCCAACTACCAGCCGCACCGCACCCGGCCCCGCAACCTCGACGGTCTGGTGAAGAACGTGCGGCTCGGTGATGACGGCCGCTTCTACTGGCACTGGGACCCGCGCCGCATGAACCGGGTCTGGAACATGCAGGAGTACCGCGACCGCCTTGAGCGCGCTGCGGCCAACCTCGATGCGCCGACCCTGCTGGTCCGCGGCGGCCTCAGCGACGTGCTCACCGAGGAGGGCGCCCAGCAGTTCCTCGCCGTGTGCCCGCACGCCGAGTACGTGTCGGTGAGCGACGCAGCCCACATGGTCGCCGGTGATCGCAACGACATCTTCGCCGGTGCGGTCACCGAGTTCCTCCACCGTCGCGTGCCGCCGCGCTGAGCCCGGGAGTGCAGCCGTCGTGGACGTGAAGTCCTTCCTCCAGCTCGAACCCACCGACGATCCCGCACACTGGCGCCTGGCCATGTGGGAGGGGATCTGCGGCGGGCGCGGCGCGCTCTACGGCGGCTGCGGTCTCGGCGCCGTGATCGAGGTGGCCGAAGCGGCGACGGGCCGCCCGGCCACCTGGGCGGCGTGCCAGTTCGTCAGCGGTGCGGAGATCCCCGACACCCTCGACATCGTCTGCGAGACGTTGACCGAGGGCCGCCGCATCACCCAGACCCGGGTCACCGCCTCGGTGGGCGGCAAGGTGGCGCTGGCCGCGCTGGTGGCACTCGGAACCCGCGAGTTCCCCATCGAGGGGGCGTGGGGTCCGGCGCTGCCCGCCGGCCTGCCCGGCCCCGAGGCCTGCGCCACCCGCAAGATGCCCGATCACCGTCGCGGTGGGCTGCGCCTGCGCATCGACGAGCGGGTGGTCGGCGACGCCGACGGCACCATGCACTCCGCCGACGGCCGGGCGTTCCTCTGGTGCACCATGCCGGGCGGTGTGCCCGCCAGCGCAGGCGCCCTCGCCATCCTGGGCGACGGCGTGTCGAGCGGCGTCGACGCCATGTTCACCGACGACATCCGGGCCCGCAGCATCGACAACAGCCTGCGGGTGGTGGCGCCGCGGGCCTGCGATTGGGTGCTGGCCGACATCCAGGTCGACGGCGCCGCCGTCGGCCTGGCTCACGGCAGCGTCAGGCTGTGGACGCCCGATGGCCACCTGCTCGGCGTGGCCAGCCAGTCCGGCCTCGTCGGTCACCGCTGAGGGGCGACCGACATCGAGGCCGTCAGATCTCGATGGTCGTGCCGACCTCGAACACCCGCGACGCCGGCAGCTTGAAGAAGCGGGCCGCGCTCGCCGCGGTGCGGTTCTGCATCACGAACAACTGCTCGCGCCAGGGGTGCATCGTCTGCTGCGGGGTCGGCACGATCGTCTCCCGGCCGAGGAAGTAGGTCAGGTCATCGGGGTCGATGTCGAGGCCCTTGACCCGGAGCGCGGCCAGCGAGCGGGGCACGTCGGGGCTGTCCATGAACCCGAAGTGCAGCACGATCTGCCAGATGCCCGGACCCACCCGCATCGCTTCGGAACGGTGGCTGTCGGGCACCGTCGGTGAATCGTCGGTGCGGATGGACACCAGCAGCAGGTTCTCGTGCAGCACCTTGTTGTGGCGGAGGTTGACCAGCAAGGCCGGCGGCGTCGCCCCTGCGTCCTTGAACAGGAACACCGCCGTGCCGGGCACCCGCTCCCACGGCAGGTCGGGCAACGAATCAACGAACTGGTCGAGCGGGGTCTCGCCCCGCTTGATCACGCTGGCCACCGCCTGACGCCCGGTCCGCCACGTCGTCATCAGCGTGAACTGGGTGCCGCCGATGAGCAGCGCGAACCAGCCGCCGTGGGGGATCTTCGCGATCTGGGCGCCGAAGAAGCCGAGGTCGATCACCAGCAGGGGGAGGCCGACGGCGAAGGTCTTCGCCTTGGACCACCCCCAGTTGTGCAGCGCGAGGCCCATGAACAGCAGCGTGGTGATGGCCATGGTCATGGTCACCGCGATCCCGTAGGCGGCGGCCAGGTTGCCTGACGTGCGGAAGCCCAGCACCAGCCCGATGCAGCTGATCATGAGGATCCAGTTCACGATCGGGACGTAGACCTGGCCCCGGTTGCCGGCCGAGGTGTGGTGCACCTTCACACGAGGGAGGTAGTCCAACTGCATCGCCTGGGTGGTGAGCGAGAAGGCACCCGAGATCAACGCCTGGGAGGCGATGACCGCCGCCATCGTGGCCAGCACCACCTGCGGCCATGAGGCCCACGCCGGGCCCATGCGGAAGAACGGGTTCTCGATCGCCTCGGGGTCGCGCAGCAGCAGCGCGCCTTGGCCCAGGTAGTTCAACGCCAGCGCCGGGAAGACGATCACGAACCAGCTGAGCTGGATCGGCCGACGCCCGAAGTGGCCCATGTCGGCGTAGAGGGCCTCACCACCGGTCACCACCAGGAAGATGGAACCGAGGGCCAGGAAGCCGTTGAGCTTGTACTCGGAGAAGAACCGGATCGCCTCGTGCGGGCTCAGCGCCTGCAGCACCTCCGGCGTGTGGGCGATCTCCCTGATGCCGAGCAGCGCCAGGGTGAGGAACCACACCACCATGATCGGCCCGAAGATCTTGCCGATGCCCCCGGTGCCGCGCTTCTGCACCAGGAACAGACCGGTCAGGATGGCGACCGAAAGCGGCAGCACCCACGGCCCCAACCCGGGCGCCGCCACCTCCAGGCCCTCCACCGCGCCGAGCACCGAGATGGCCGGCGTGATCATGCCGTCGCCGTAGAGCAGGGCGGTGCCGAAGATCCCCATCGTCGTCAACACGACCAGCAGGTTGCGGGGTACCGAGCGCCCCAACAATGACGTGAGGGCAAGGATGCCGCCTTCGCCCTTGTTGTCCGCCCGCATCACCAGCGCCAGGTACTTGATGGTGATCACGATGATCAGCGCCCACACCACCAGCGAGCTGGCGCCGAGCACGCCGTCCCTGGTGACCTCGAGGTCGTGGCCCTCGAACGCCTCGCGGTACGCGTACAGCGGGGATGTACCGATGTCGCCGTAGACGATGCCGAGGGCACCGAGCGCCAGCGCACCGATCGGCCCGCCGTGCGAATGCCCGTGACCGTCGGAACGGCCACCCTGGTGGTCGGGTGCGCCCTCCGGGCCATGGCCCGGATCGGTAGCCGCTGACTCGGAGCTCGACATAGCGCAGCCAACCTATCGTCGCACGCGCCCCGTGACAGCACCAGGCCGGCAGGTGCTAGACAGCCGATATGGCAGGCAAGTACTTCGAGGAGCTGGAGATCGGTGCCGTGTTCGAGCACCAACCCGGCCGCACCGTCACCGAGACCGACAATCTGCTGTTCAGCACGATGTCGATGAACCCGCAGCCGCTCCACCTGGACGCCGAGTTCGCCGGGAAGAGCCAGTTCGGGCAGATCCTGGTCAACTCCATGTTCACCCTCGCCGTGGTCATCGGGCTGTCGGTCGGCGAGACCACGTTGGGGACCACGGTGGGCAACCTGGGCTTCGACGAGACCCGCTTCCCCAACCCGGTGTTCATCGGCGACACCATCTACGCCCGCACCGTGGTCACCGACCGCCGCGAGTCCAAGAGCCGTCCCGAGTGGGGCATCGTGACCTTCGAGCACCAGGGCGTCAACCAGCGCGGCGAGGTGGTGTGCACCTGCGTGCGCAAGGGCATGATGCTGCGCAAGCCGGCGGGATCCTGACATGCCCCGCGTCCGTCGCTGCGCCCACTTCGTGCCCGGCGCCAGCGAGAAGATGCTGGGCAAGGCGCTGGCCACCGCAGCGGATTGCCTCGTGCTGGACCTCGAGGATGCCGTCACCCCCGAGAACAAGGACTCGGCCCGGGTGGAGATCTGCCGGTGGCTGGCCGACGTGGACTTCGGCCGCCACGAGAAGACGGTGCGCATCAACCCGCTCGACACGCCGTGGTTCCGGGCCGATGTCGAGGCGACGATGGTGAACCCGCCCGATTCCTACCTGGTGCCCAAGCTGCACCACCCCGCCGAGGTCCGCCTGATCGACCGGATCATCACCGATCTCGAGCGGCAGCACGGCCATACCCTCGGTGGCGTCAAGCTCATCGTGCTGGCCACGGAGACGGCGTCCGGCCTGCTCAACACGGGGGACATGCCGTGTGTGCCGCGCGTCGACGCCGTCACCTGGGGCGCCGAGGACCTGTCCGCCGCCCTGGGGGCCAAGCGCAACCGGGACGATACCGGCAAGTACCTCCCGTTGTTCGAGCACGCCCGCACCATGACGATGATCTCCGCCGCCGCCCACGGCGTGCAGCCGCTCGACACCGTGTTCACCGACGTGACCGATGCCGACGGCCTGCGCCGGGACTGCCGGGAGAGCGCCGCCATCGGCTACACCGGCAAGATCTCCATCCACCCGAGCCAGATCGACATCATCAACGAGGAGTTCACGCCCTCGGCGGAGGACATCGCCACCGCCCGGGAGCTGCTCGAGGAGCTCGAGGTGCAGCGTGCGCAAGGCAAGATGGCCTTCCGCTTCCGCGGCAAGATGGTCGATGTGCCGCACTTCACACAGGCTCGGAGGATCCTGGACCTCGCCGATACCCTCGGCGTGGGATGACCTCGGGGACCGAACAGAACACCGCAGCCAGCGCTGAACCGGGGCCGACGGCGGGGGCATCAGCCCCCGCCGTCGCCGCGCCGGCCACCGCGATCAGCCCTCGGGCCTGGCGGGCCCTCGCCGTGGGCAGCGTCGCCTTCTCCCTCATGTCGTTCAACACGACGGCGACGAACCTCGCTTTCGACGACATCTCGGAGACCTTCTCCTCCAGCCGGCCGAGCACCCTCGCCTGGGTCGCTTCCGTGTTCTTCATCGGCATGGCGTCGCTGCTGCCGGTGTCGGGCCGCCTCGCCGATCGCCTCGGCCGCCGCCGGGTGCTCCGCCTCGGCCTCATCCTGTTCATCGTCGGCTCGACGCTGTCCGCGCTCGCTCCCGCCGCGGCCGTGCTCATCGCGGCGCGCCGGGTGTGCGCCGCCGGCGGCGCCAGGGTGGTGCCCGCCTCCTTGGCGGTGGTGCTGCCGGAGTTCCCGCGCGAGCGGCACATGACCGCCGTCGCCTTCTGGACGGCCAGCGGACCGCTCGCCTCGGCGCTGGCGCCCGCCGTGTCGGCGCTGATCCTCGCCGCCACCTCCTGGCGGGCGCTGTTCGCCCTCAGCATCCCCATCGCCGCCGTCGCACTGGTCGGTACGTACCGCGTGGTCCGCGAGTCGAAAGCGGCCAAGGTCGACGGCCGGCTGGACTGGATCGGGGTACTGCTCGGTACGGTGGTGGTCGCCGGGCTGGTCTTCGCCGTGGGCCAGGGGCCCTCCCGGGGTTGGACCGCCACCAGCGTCGTGGCCGCTGCGGTGGCCGTCGTCGTGCTGTTCCCGGTGTTCCTGCGCCGCTGCCGCCGTCATCCCCAGCCGCTGCTCAACCTCGACGTGTTCCTGCTGCGCCCGGTGTGGGTGGCCAACCTGGCCAACTTCCTGCTCAACCTGGGCTCGATGGCGGTCTGGCTGGTCTGGCCGTTGTACCTCGGCCGCATCTGGGGCTACTCCAAGCTGCAGATCGGTCTGTCGCTGATCCCCGGTCCGATCGTGTCCGCCATCGTCACCACCTTCGGCGGCAAGGTGTCCGAGCGCTACGGCCACGAGGTGTTGGTGCGCTGGGGTCCGGCCATCAACGTGCTGTCGCTGGCCTGGCCGCTGCTGTTCATGACGCAGGAGCCCAACTACCTGGTCAGCGTGGGACCCGCCATCGCGCTGACCGGCGCCGGCTGGGCGCTGACCCAGCCGCCGCTCAACTCCGGCGTGCTCAGCCGGGTCGGGGCGGACTTCTACGGTGAGGTGAACGCGTCGTTCAACACGGTGCGCAACGTGGCCGGCGCGCTCGGGGTCGCCGTCGCGGTGGCCATCATCGGCGATGCCGACCGCGGCGATGCGGTGGCCGCCTACGACCGGGTGCTGTACACCTTCCTGGCCTCGATGGTCGCCTGCTGGGCGGTGCTGCTGCTGCTCTACCCGCGCCGGTCCCGCCCCGCCAAGTAGCGTTCGCCCCCGTACAGGCTGGCTGTCCAGGGGGAGTGAACATGAGCGGTCCGTTGTCGGGCTACACGGTCATCGAGCTGCAGGGCATCGGCCCGGGCCCGTTCTGCGGCATGGTGCTGGCCGATCTGGGGGCCGAGGTGATCCGCGTGTCCCGGGCCAACGAAGTTCCCGCCGAGGCGCCCAAGCGCCCGCCGCTCGACATCCTGGGCCGCGGCCGGCAGTCCGTGGCGGTCGACCTCAAACAGCCCGAGGGGACCGAGACCGTCCTGCGGCTGGTGGAGAAGGCCGATGCGCTGATCGAGGGCTTCCGGCCCGGCGTCATGGAACGGCTCGGCCTCGGCTCCGACGCGTGCCTGGCCCGCAACCCGCGCCTCGTCTACGGCCGCATGACCGGCTGGGGCCAGGAGGGCCCGTACGCCCAGATGGCCGGCCACGACATCAACTACATCGCCCTCGCCGGCTGCCTGGCCCACATCGGCCGGGCCGGGGAGCGGCCCGTCCCGCCGCTCAACCTCGCCGGGGACTTCGGTGGCGGCGGCATGCTGCTCGCCGTCGGCGTACTGGCCGGCATGCTGGAAGCGGCCAAGTCGGGTCAGGGCCAGGTGGTCGACGCCGCCATGGTGGACGGCGCAGCCCTGTTGATGGCCTCCTTCAACGGCCTGGCCAACATCGGCCGTCTCTACGAGCGGGGTACCAACCAGCTCGACGGCGGCGCCCACTTCTACGATGTGTACGAGTGCGCCGACGGCGAGCACGTGTCCATCGGGTCCATCGAGCCGCAGTTCTACGCCGAGCTGCGCCGCCTCGCCGGCCTCGACGGCCCCGAGTGGGACGACCAGCGCAACCGCGAGCACTGGCCCGAGCGCTCCGAGGAGATCGCCGCCGTGTTCGCCACCAAGACCCGGGCCGAGTGGTGCGAGCTGATGGAGGGCAGCGACGTGTGCTTCGCCCCGGTGCTGTCCATCCCCGAGGCCTGGGAGCACCCGCACAACGTGCAGCGCGACTCCTTCGTCGAGGTGGCCGGCATCCGCCAGCCGGCACCCGCGCCCCGCTTCAGCCGCACCCCGGGCGCCGTCGAGCAGCCGGCCGCATATCCCGGCCAGCACAGCGACGAGGTGCTGGCGCGCTTCGGGTTCTCCGCCGAGGAGATCGCCTCGCTGCGCAGCCGCGGCGCCGTCCGCTGACGCCGCCGCACCCGTACACCCCCGATGGAACGGAGCATCCTTGCGCATCACCCGCATCTACACCGGTGACGACGGCGAGTCGCACTTCGAGGACCTCGAGGTCCCGATGACCGAACGGCCCTACGGGTTCAT
>JADLEF010000029.1 GCA_020846295.1 Acidimicrobiales bacterium | reverse complement strand
GCGCCGGCGCCGAGGAGATGTCGGTCTCGATCAAGGAGATCGCCCAGAACGCCCAGGAGGCCGCCCGCGTCGCCATGGGGGCCGCCCGCGTCGCCGAGACGACGACCAGCGCGGTGAACCGCCTGGGCACCTCCTCGGCGGAGATCTCCACCGTGGTGCGCACCATCACCGCCATCGCCGAGCAGACCAACCTGCTGGCGCTCAACGCCACCATCGAGGCGGCCCGCGCCGGCGAGGCGGGCAAGGGCTTCGCCGTGGTCGCCTCCGAGGTGAAGGACCTCGCCCAGGAGACGGCCAAGGCCACCGCCGACATCACCGCCCAGATCGACGGCATCCAGAACGACACCCTCGCCGCGGTGGACGCGATCGGTCAGATCTCCCAGATCGTGACCCAGATCAACGAGACCCAGTCGATGATCGCCGCCGCTGTGGAGGAGCAGACCGCCACCACCAACGAGATCGGACGCTCCGTGTCGGATCTCGCCGTCGGCTCGACGGAGATCGCCCAGACCATCTCGGGCGTGGCACAGGCGGCGCAGGAGACCACCACCGGCGCCAGCAACACCCAGGACGCCGCCGCCGACCTCTCCCGCATGGCGGGCGAGCTGCGCTCCCTCGTCAGCCAGTTCAAGTACTGACCGATCGGCGACCAGCGTGCAGCACCATCGAGCTCTGACCGGTTCCCTCATCGCCGCCGCCCTCCTGCTCGCCGCCTGCGGGTCCGGAGCGGGCGACACCCTCTCCGCCTCCGGCGACGCCGCCGGGGCGGCCGGAGCCGGGTCCCTCACCGCGCACGACGCAGGTGAGGGCGCCGCAGCGAGCGACGACCACTCGGCCGCGGCAGGCGCTCCTGCCGGCGGCAGTGCGCACGCCGACGGGGCGACGCACACACCTCACTGGGCCTACGAGGGCGAGGCCGGTCCCGAGGCGTGGGGCTCGCTGAGCGAGGACTGGGCGTTGTGCGCCGCCGGCGCGGAGCAGTCGCCCATCGATGTGCGCAACACCGCTGCGGCCGCCGGGGCGACGGTGGGCGGGGTGCTCACCTTCGCCTACCAACCTTCGGCGTTCGAGGTGGTCGACAACGGCCACACGATCCAGGTGAACCTCTCCGCCGCCGGCTCGGTGGTCATCGAGGGCACCCCGTACCAGCTGGTCCAGTTCCACGCCCACGCGCCGAGCGAGCACACGATGGACTCGGTGCAGTTCCCGATGGAGTACCACCTCGTCCACAAGAACGCGGCCGGCAACCTGGCCGTCGTCGGGGTGATCGTGCAGCAGGGCAGCGCCCACCAGGAGTGGGCCAAGGTCTTCGCCCAGCTGCCCGACGAAGGGGCCGGCGCCGCCGGGAGCGGCACCATCGACCCGAACCTCTTGCTGCCCACGGACAGGACGCTGGTGCGCTACTCGGGGTCGCTCACCACGCCACCGTGCAGCGAATCGGTTCGCTGGCACGTCATGCTGAACAGCCTCGAGTGGTCCCACGAGCAGCTGGCCGCCTTCACCGCCCGGTTCCCCCACAGCAACCGGCCCGTGCAGCCGCGCAACGTCCGCGACCTCGAGGTGCTCGCCGGCTGAACGGCGCACCCCGGTCGCGGGCTCAGGCGGAGTCGCGTCGCGGTTCGCGCTGGGATTGGTAGAAGCTGAGGATCTGCAGCTCGAGCGCCAGGTCCACCTTGCGCAGCGAGATCGACGGCGGCACCGTCACCAGCGCCGGCGCGAAGTTCAGGATGGCGGTGACCCCGGCGGCGACGAGCTCGTCGGCCACCTGTTGGGCGACCGCGCCCGGGGTGGCGATGATGCCGATGACGGGACGGTGCTCCGCCACCAGCTCCTTCAGGTCGGACATGGGCCGGACCCGGACCGGGCCGACCTCGGTGCCGACCTTGGTGTCATCGGCGTCCACCACGCCGGCCAGCGGGAAGCCGCGCTCACCGAACCCGGCGTAGTTGGCCAGCGCCCGGCCGAGGTTGCCGGCGCCCACCACGATGACCGGCCAGTCCTGGGTCACCCCCAGCGCCTGGCGCATCTGGAACAGCAGGTAGTCCACGTCGTAGCCCACGCCACGGGTGCCGTAGGTGCCGAGGTAGGAGAGGTCCTTGCGGACCTTCGCAGCGTTGACGCCGGCCAGCTCGGCCAACCGCTCCGAGGCGACGGTGGGGATCCGTTGGTCGACCAGGTCGACCAGGATCCGCAGGTACTCGGGGAGACGGGCGACCGTTGCGTCGGGGATGCGCCTGGTGTGACCGTCCATGGCCGAACCCTATCGACCTTGTGCACAAAGTCACAAGCCACGTCGCTGTGACGTTTGTGACGCGTTGACGACCACGCGGAGCGGTCAGACCGCCGATTGTGGTGCACCTAGGTGCAGGCTTCCCGACGCGTCGCACCGCCCCGGCAAGTCGCTGTTCGTCAGCGCGCCCTGAGCTCCCGGCGCACGATCTTGCCGCCGAGTCCCTCCGGCAGGGCCTCCACGAACTCGATCTTGGTCGGGCACTTGTAACGGGCCAGGCGGGCCTTGGCGAAGGCGATCACATCGTCCTCCTCGATCGAGTGACCCTCGATCGGCACCACGAACGCCTTGACCGTCTCCCCCGAGTGCGGGTGGGGCACACCGATCACCGCAGCGGCGGCGATGCCCGGGTGCTCGGCCAGCGCGGCCTCCACCTCGGCCGGGTACACGTTGAACCCCGACACGATGATCAGATCCTTGATGCGGTCGACCAGGTAGAGGAAGCCCTCGTCGTCGACGATGGCCACGTCGCCGGTGCGCAGCCAGCCGTCGGGGGTCAGCGCCGCGGCGGTGGCGTCGGGATCGGCCCAGTACCCGCGGAACACGTTCGGGCCCCGCACCCAGATCTCGCCCGGGTCACCGACGAGCACATCCTGCCCGTCGTCGTCGACGAGGCGGACCTCGATGCCGGGAGCGACCCGCCCGATGGAACCCGGCCGCGCCGGCAGGCCGACCGACGAGGTCACGGTGGGGGCGGTCTCGGTGAGCCCGTACCCCTCGGCCAGCGTGACGCCGAGCCGCTCGGCGACGAGTTGGCGGGTGTGCGCACCGAGCGACGCAGCGCCGGACACCGCGATGCGCACGGTGGCGAACTGCTCGGGGGTGACGTCGGGCAGCGCCGCCATGGCCGACCACATGTTGGGCGGACCGGCGGCGATGGTGACCCCCCAGCGGGCCACGCTCTGCACCGCGCTGGCCGGGTCGAACCGTTCGATGAGCACCAGCCGGGAGCCGGCGTGCAGCGACGAGCCGAGCACGACGTTGAGCCCGAAGATGTGGAACAGCGGCAGCACCCCGAGCACGACGTCGTCGGGGCGACTGCCGGACTGGCGGCCCGTCTGCTCGAGGTTGGCCCACAGGTTGCCGTGGCTGAGCATGGCGGCCTTGGGCAACCCTGCGGTGCCGCTGGTGAACATGAGCACGGCGAGATCGTCGCGGTCGCGTTGCACGACCGGCGAGGGCCGCGCCGCCATGACGTCGTCGAGGAGGAGACGACCGCCGGCGTCGGGCGTGCCGCAGTCGATGACGTGCTCCAACTCCGGGAGGGCGGCGAGCTCGACGGCCGAGAACGCGGTGCGGGCGGAGGGACCGAGCACCACGGCCCGGGCGCCGGTCAGGCCCAGCTCGGCCTGCAGCTCGCGGGCGGTGGACATCGGGTTGAGCGGCACCACGACCAGCCCGGCGGACAGCCCCGCGAGGTAGGAGACCACGAAGTACCAGTTGTTGGCGCACAGCACCGCCAGGCGATCGCCCGGCTCCAGACCGAGGCCGTGCAGCCCTCCCCGAAAGCCCGCGACCTGCGCCCTGAGCTGTCCGTAGGTCGTCGTCTTGGCCCGGCTGACGAGCGCCACGGCGTCGTCCGGATGGTCGTCGATGATGCTGGCCAGGTTCACCGCGTTCTCACCGCTCGGTCGATTCGGTCGCTCGGACGTCACCGTGACGAAGGCGGGCCTCGACCGACTCCCCCGTTCTTGTCCACGCGAAGTTCAGCACACGTGGGTCACCGGCGCCGAAGGTTGCGTTCAGCAAACAGCCAGACCGGGAGCCGGACGGAGATGGCGCCGCGCTCAACGGGCGAGGAAGAAGAACTGCGCGACCGCAGCGAGCAGGATGAACAGCAGCAGGATGGCGACGACGAGGGTGGTGCCGGGGCGCATCAGCCGTTCCTGCGGCCGAAGGGGACGATGACCTCGGAAGCGGCGCGTTGCGTCGCGGTCTCCTGCTCGTCGAGGCGCTCGAGGCGCACCTGGTCCCCGGCGTCGGCGTGCAGCTCCACCGCAGCCGACGAACGGTTGGCGACGAGGGCAGCCAGGCCGTAGCTGTCCACCAGCAGGCCGACCTCGCCGGTGCGCAGCTCCCCGTAGGTCTCGACCCGCCGGGCGATGCGGCGGGTGCTGCCGAGCACGACCGCGACCTGCTCCCCGAACGTGTCGACCTCCTCCGGATCGACGTTGAGCTGCAGGTTGCCGTAGCGATCGGTCCAGAGCACCTCGGCCACCAGCGCGCCGTCCTCCTCCCGGCTGACCGGCAGCAGGCCCGGCAACAGGGAGACGGGGTCGACGCGCCTGCCGAGCTGCTCGAAGAGGACGCCGTTGCAGAGGTGGGCGGCGATGGGGGCGAACACGTCCCGCCCGGCGAAGGTCGGCCCGGGCGCGGGCAGGTGCAGGGCCTCGTTGGTCAGCTCCACCGCCCGGGAGGCGCCGCCGACCATGGCGACGGCCGGGGCGAGCAGGCCGTTGTCCGGCCCGACCAGCACCGACATCCCGTCGCCCACCTCGACGGCGATGGCCCGGCGAGCGGTCGCCACGCCCGGGTCGACCACGGCGACCACCACGCCGGGGCACAGGTACTGGGCCGACCGGGCGAGCATCAGACCGGCGCCGCGCACGTCGAACGGCGCGATCTCGTGGCAGAGGTCCACGATGCGGACCTGCGGCGCGATGGACCAGATGACGGACTTGAGCACCCCGACGAACTCGTCCGAGGTGCCGTAGTCGGTCAGCAGGGTGATGGTGTCGAAGCCGGGCACGCGCTCAGCCGGCCTGGTGGTAGCGGGAGGCGCGCATGGTGGCCGCCACCTCTGCGACGGTGAGCAACCCGACGGGCGCGCCAAAACTGGTCATGGAAGGAATCCCTTCAACTCCGCTCCGCCAATCTAGAGGCGCACACCGCCGGGGGCGCAAGCCGCGTGCGGTCGGACCATCCAACGTTCTGTGCAGTCAACCCAACACAATCAGTAGTTGACTTCGGCCGCGTGTGACCAATTCCTTGCCTCGCGCCGTCGGTGAGCCGATCGAGCCGGTGGTTGCTCGCACCCCTCGTGGGCATACTGCAACGGCACCGGACCCCCTGCAGCGGCACCGCTCGCGGCGGCAACCTTCCGGCGCACCGTGTCCGTCATGTCTCTGCGCCTCCCCCCTCAGCGGCCTCGCCTCCTACACACCTTCACCGACCTGGCGCCCGCCGCGGGCCAGGCGATGACCCTGCACTACCTTGCGCACCGCGACGAGCGCAGCTTCGACGTACGGATCGTCTTCGTGGGTCCGCCCACCGAGCTGTTCGACGGGCTCGCCCGCACCGGTGTGCGGTTGCACCGCCTGTCACACCCCCCGACCGACCGTCGGGCCCTGCTCGGTGAGCTGGTCCGCCTCATCCGGACCTCGGACGCCGACCTGCTGCACGTACACGGACCGTTGGACCGCCGCATCGCGGTCGCGGCCGCAGCCATGACCAGGACGCCCGTGCTCTGCCACCTGCACGCCGATGCCGGCCTCACCCGGGCCGGGTCCGCGGTGGGCGCCCGACTCGAGCGGCGCGTCGTCGCCGAGTACCTCCTCGACGAGGCCGACGCCGCCCGGCGGCTGGCGGCCCGGGTACCGCAGCGCGTCTCGCACATGCCGGCCGATGCGGCACCGGCCCAGATCGCCCACTGCTTCGAACGGGCCTACCGGCGCATCCTCCTCATGGACGAGGCGCCCGCCATCCGGCTCGACCCCCCTGCATCGGCGGACGGCGCGCCGTCGGTGCTGACTGCTACGAAAGGCTGACCCTGATGCGAGTGCTCGTGACCGGCGGTGCCGGCTACATCGGTTCTCACCTGGTGGATCTGCTGCTGGCCAGCAACCACGAGGTGACGGTGATCGACAACCTCTCCACCGGCAAGATCGCCAACCTGGCCCACTGCATCGAGGACATCCGCTTCATCAACGGGTCCATCCTCGACCAGCCGCTGATCGAACGCGAGGTGGAGCGGTGCCAGCTGGTGTTCCACCTCGCCGCCGCCGTCGGCGTGCGCCACATCGTGGACCGCCCCCTGGAGTCGCTGCTGACCAACAGCCGCGGCACCGAGAACGTGCTCGAAGCGTGCTTCAAGTACTGGCGCAAGGTGCTGGTCGCCTCCACCTCGGAGGTGTACGGCAAGACCGCCAAGGTGCCCATGAGCGAGGACGACGATCGCGTGCTCGGCTCCACCAAGGTGCACCGGTGGGGGTACTCCACCGCCAAGGCGCTCGATGAGCACCTCGCCTTCGCCTATGCGGCGCACGGCCTGCCGGTGAGCGTGGTGCGGTACTTCAACTCCTATGGACCGCGCATCGATCCACGCGGCTACGGCTCGGTGGTGGCCAGCTTCATCGGCTCGGCGTTGAGCGGCCAGCCGATCAACGTGCACGGCGACGGCAGCCAGACCCGCTGCTTCACCTACGTGGACGACACCGCCCGGGGGACGTTCCTGGCCGGCTTCCGCGAGGAGGCCGAGGGCACGGTGGTGAACCTGGGCAATCCGGTGGAGACGTCCATCCGGGAGCTGGCCCAGGAGATCTGCACGCTGGTCGGCTCGAGCTCGTCGCTGAACTTCATCCCCTACGAGCAGTACTACGGGAAGGGCTTCGAGGACACCAAGCGACGCGTCCCCGATGCGAGCCGGGCCAAGGCCCTGCTCGATTGGGAGCCGACCGTCGACCTGGCCACCGGCCTCGCCCGCACCCTCGAGTGGTGGAAGCAAACGTACTGACCGGTACTGACCCGGTACTGACAGCCTGACCGGTACTGACAGCCTGGCCGGTATCGGCCGCGGGTCGGGCGATCCGACCCGTTCGAACAGTTCCGTGACGGCGCGAGGCAAGCGGCCTGCGACCGGGCACGCTGGAACCACGGACCGCAGTGGCAGACCCTGAGATCTTCTTTGACACACGAAAGCGCAGGAACGATGGCGGATGACTTCTTGGATCGGTTGGCGGCTCGAGAGCTCACCGTCGCGGTGGTGGGCCTCGGCTACGTCGGCCTGCCGTTGGTGATCGGCTTCGCCGAAGCCGGGTACGCAACGATCGGCTTCGACGTGGACGCCGAGCGGGTGGCCGCGTTGAACGCCGGCCGCAGCCACATCGAGGACGTCACCACCGATCGGGTGGCCGCCATGCGGCAGGCCGGCCGGTTCATGGCCTCCGACCTCCCCGCCGACCTCGGCAAGGCCGACGCCATCTTCATCGCCGTGCCGACGCCGTTCGACGAGGCGAAGACCCCGGACCTGTTCTTCGTGCGGGCGGCGACGGAGACGGTGCAGAAGATCCTGCGGCCGGGGATGCTGGTCATCCTGCAGTCCACCACCTTCCCCGGCACCACCAGCGAGGTGGTCAAGCCGATCCTCGAGAAGACCGGGCTGCGCGCCGGCGAGGACTTCCACCTCGCCTTCTCGCCCGAGCGCGTCGATCCGGGCAACCCCCACTGGGACCTGCGCAACACCCCGAAGGTGGTCGGCGGCATCGACGACCGTTCCGGGCGGTATGCCGCGGCGCTGCTCGAGTCCGCCACCGAGGCGGCGGCCGACGGCGGCCTGGTCAAGGTGCTGTCCTCGCCCGAGGCGGCGGGGCTGACCAAGCTGCTGGAGAACACCTACCGGGCGGTCAACATCGCGCTGGTGAACGAGCTGGCCCAGCTGTGCCACAAGATGGACATCGACGTGTTCGAGGTCATCGACGGGGCGAAGACCAAGCCGTTCGGCTTCCAGGCCTTCTACCCGGGCATCGGACCGGGCGGCCACTGCATCCCGGTGGACCCGTACTACCTGTCGTGGCGGGCCCGGGTGTTCGACTTCCAGACCAAGTTCATCGAGCTGGCAGCGGACACCAACCTCGGCATGGCCGACTACGTGAAGCGCCGGGTGGTCGAGGTCCTCAACGAAGAGGGCAAGTCGCTGCGCAACGCCCGGGTCCTCTGCCTGGGCGCCGCGTTCAAGCCGAACGTGTCGGACATGCGCAACTCCCGTGCCGTGCACATCATCGAACTGCTCAAGCTGGGCGGAGCGGAGGTGCGCTACCACGACGCCCGGGTCCCCAGCTTCCACCTCGGCGACGGCCACGAAGGCCGCCACCACGACCGGGGCGAGCTGATGAAGTCCGTCGAGCTCACCGAGACCGAGATCGAGGCGGCCGACATCGTCGTCGTGCTCGTCGCCCACCCCGAGATGGACCTCGACCTCGTGGTCCGCTCCGGCAGGCCGGTGTTCGATGCCATCAACGCCATCGGCCGCCGCGATGCGGCCCAGGTCCGCCACCTCTGATCAAGGGTCGCCGCTGATCGATCGGTGGAGATCGCCGGCTGCGTGCAGGCCTCCGGGTGCCTCGGCACCGCGGGGGCCTGCACGTGCCGCGTCGGTGCCCTGAGCGCGGCAGGAAAGGACGAACATGCGCATCGGTATGGCGACGGTCGGCGGCAAGGCGATCGACGCGGGCGGCAAGGCGATCGCGGTGGGCGGCAAGGCGGCCCGCTTCGCGGTGCGCAAGGCCCGCCGGCCGATCGGCGCCCGGTGGCGGGAGCGGGTGCTGGCCACCGGCGTGGACGACACCGCGGCCAGCGCCAACCGGCGCACCCTCGTCGTCGCCCCCCACCCCGACGACGAGACGATCGGTTGTGGCGCCACCATGGCGCGCAAGCGGGCGGCGGGCACCTCGGTCGACGTGGTGATCGTGTGCGACGGCCGCCACTCCCACGCCTCGTCGGTGATCACACCGCAACGGTTGGCGGAGACCCGAGCCGCGGAGTCGCTCGAGGCGTGCTCGCTGCTCGGGGTGGAACCGGAGCGCGTGCGCTTCCTCGGCTTCGAGGAGCTCACGCTGTGGCGCTGCCTCGATGATGTCGCCGAGGCACTCGCCGCGGTGATCGCGGAGGTCGATCCCGAGGAGATCCTCGTGGTCACCGACCAGGACTGGCACACCGACCACCAGGCCACCCACGTCGCGCTGCTCCGGGCCGTCGCCCGCTGCGACTACCGAGGCCTGCTCGGCGCCTACCCGGTCTGGTTCTGGCACGACGGCCCCTGGCGCACGGTGCCCATCGCCCCGCTGTGGCAGACGTGGCGCGAGTTGCTGGCCGGCCCGCTGGCCGCCCGGCGCCTCCCGCCCGCCCGCCTCGTCCATACCGAAGAGTACGGACCGCGGAAGCGCGCCGCGTTCGCCTGCTACCGCTCCCAGACCACCAACCTGACCGGCGAGGCCGGGTGGGCGGTGTTCGAGCCGGGATGGATCGAGTCCTACCTGCGCTCCGAGGTGTTCTTCCCGGTGGACGAGGCAGCGGTGGCCGGCTCGCGCAACGACCGGCGCGAGCAGCGCTTGGGCGAGGGCGGCCCGGTCCAGGTGGGCGGGGCCGGCCTCGTCGGCCGCCGGCGATCGGGTCGCGCCGCGTCCGCCGCCATCGCCACGGTGCAGGACGAGCCGACCGGCCGGCGCCTGGTCGCACTCGACGCGTCGACGCTCTCCGCCGGTGCGCTGCCCGACGGGACGGGCACCGTCACCATGCCCGACGGGACGGGCACCGTCACCACGCCCGACGAGGCGGTCGGTGCGATCACCGCCCGCTTCGAGACGGGGGCCGTCTACGCCCCTGCGGGCCGGTGCGGGGTGCTGTTCCGCCAGGACGGGCTCGGCGGCGGCTGGCGCCTCGTCGCCGGGTGCGACGACGTGGAGCTCGCGTACCGCTCGGTATCAGGCGATCCCTGGACGGTGGTGGCCAGCGCCCGGGGCGGGGTCCACGCCCGGGAGCTGGTCTCCCTGGCCGTGCGCGACGACGGCGAGCGCATCGACTGCCGCCGGGACGGCGCACCGTTGTTCGACGGGCTCGTCACCGACGCCCGCCATGGCGCGCACCGCGGCTGCGGGCCGATCTGCGATCCGGCCGAAGCGGTGTGGCTGCACCGGTTCGAGGCGTACGGCCGCCCGAGTTGAGCCGGACGCTCAGCCCCGGCCGAGCTCGGCCGAGCGTGCGGTGGCGGCGGTGACGGCGTCGAGGAAGGCGGCGCGCACGGCGCGCTGCTCGAGCACCTGCAGACCGGCTGCGGTGGTGCCGCCAGGGGAGGTGACGTCGGCGCGCAGGTCCGCCGCACTGCGCTCACCGGCGGCGAGCAGCGTGGCCGCGCCGAGGAGGGTCTGGATGGCGAGATCCTGGGCCACGGGCCGGGCCAGCCCGTTGAGCACGCCGGCCTCGATGAGGGCTTCGGCCACCAGGAACACATAGGCGGGACCGGATCCGGACAGGCCGGTGACCGCATCGAGCTGGTACTCCCCCACCACGGCGACGCTGCCCACGGCGCGCAGGATCGACTCCGCCCAGGCCAGGTCGTCCGGCCCGGCCGCGTGGCCGGCAGCGATGGCGGCCGCTCCCTTGCCGACCAGCGCCGGCGTGTTGGGCATCGCCCGCACCACCGCGACGGAGGCGTCGAAGCAGGCCTCCAGGGCGGCGATGGTGACACCGGCGGCGATGGACAGCACCCGGGTGGGCGCCCCGGCGCCCAGCTCGGCGAGGGCCCGGCAGGCGGCGGGCACATCGTTGGGCTTGACCGCCAGCAGCGCGGCGGCGGCGGGCACCACCGTCTCGCTGACGGCGACGCCAGGGAACAGCCGCCGTAGCTCATCGGCCCGGGCGGGCAGCTTCTCCACCACGGCGAGGCGCTCGGGCGGCGCCCACCCGGCCTCCAGCAGGCCGCCGAGGAGTGCCTCACCCATCTTGCCGCCACCGACCATCACGAGCTCGATCATCGGCGCGGACTCTACCGGTCGGCGTAGGGTGCCGGGCCATGGGGCAGTTCACTCGTTGGCAGATCGGGACCGTGCGCATCACGAAGGTGCAGGAGACGGAGGTGCACTGGCCGTGGAGGGCGCTCGTCCCCGAGGTCACCCCGGAGCTGCTCGAACAGACCCCGTGGATGCGCCCGCACTTCGTGGACGAGGCGGGCAAGATGATCCGGTCGATGCACGCGCTGGTGATCGAGTCGCAGGGCCGCACCATCATCGTGGACACCTGCATCGGCAACGACAAGGTGCGGCCGACGCGCGGGTTCAACGACCTGCACACCGACTTCCTCGACCAGCTCGCTGCGGCGGGCTTCGGGACGGACGCGGTGGACACCGTGTTCTGCACCCATCTGCACGTCGACCACGTGGGATGGAACACCCGGCTGGTGGACGGCAAGTGGGTGCCCACCTTCCCGAACGCCCGGCACCTGTTCGCCCGCACGGAGTACGACCACTGGGTGGCCAACCCCGAGCCCGAGATCTTCGGTGACGTCTTCGGCGACTCGGTCGTGCCGGTGGTGGAGGCGGGCCTGGCCGATTTCGTCGACATGGACCATCGCATCACCGACGAGGTGTGGCTGGAGCCGACGCCCGGCCACACCCCGGGCCACTGCAGCGTGCACATCTCCTCGGGCGGCCTGGACGCGGTGATCACCGGCGACATGACCCACAGCCCGATCCAGTTCGCCTATCCGCTGACATCCTCGGCGGACAGCGACTCGTCGGTGGCCAACAGGACCCGGCAGGAGTTCGTCGCCCGCTACACCGACACGCCGACGTTGATCATCGGCACCCACTTCGGCGGGCCGACGGCGGGCCGCATCGTGCGCGACGGCGACGTGCTGCGCTTCGACTGCTGAACCGCCGGGAAACGCAGTGCGCTCCGCCCCCGGGAGGGGCGGAGCGCAGCGTTCAATGGTCGGTGGGCCGGCGGATCAGTTCCGGCGGGTCAGTTCCGGAACGAACCCGTCTTGAACTCGACGCGCTCGGCCGCCCACGGGATGGCCTCCAGCCGCTCCTCGGGGATCGGCTGGCCGGAGTGGATGCAGATCCCGTAGGTGCCGGCCTCGATGCGGCCGAGCGCGGCATCGATCAGGTCCACCGCGGCGCGGGCCTGGGCGGAGAGCGCCAGATCCCGTTCGCGTTCGACGGCGAGGCTGTCGCCCTCACCGGATTCCTCGTCGAACTGGGTGTCCCCCGGTTCCCGCTCGTTCATCAGCGAGTCGGCTTCCGCCTTGAGCGCATCTGCCGACTTCACGTAGCGGGCCCGCTCCTTGATGAGCAGGTCCCGCTGCGCATCGAGGACCGGTTGGGGGAACGGGCTGGTCACAGGTGTGGCCTCTGATGCCTTGTCGTTCTTCTTGGTCGTCTTGGCCATGGTCGTCTTTTGCCTTCCACCCCGCAGTGCCAGGAACACACCGAGGACGATTTCGGCTCGGCAACATCGAAGGGCCGGGACAGTATTCCCTATGGCGGTCTTCTTGCGACGCCTTTACGACAAATACTTCCGCGGATCGGTGGCCACGCCGTGCTCGCGCGTTTCGAAGTGCAGGTGGGGACCCGTCGAGTTGCCGGTCACGCCGACGTAGCCGATGAGCTGGCCCCGTTCGACCCGTTCACCGGCGCCGACCTCGAACGCCGACTGGTGCGCGTAGAGCGTGGTGAGGCCGCCGCCGTGGTCGATGACGGTGACCTGGCCGTAGCCGTCGAGCCAGTCGGCTTCGATGACCACCCCCGACTTGGCGGCGTAGATCGGCACGCCGATGTCGGACTCGAAGTCCACGCCGTTGTGCATCCGTCCCCACCGGGTGCCGAACTCCGAGGTGATGGGGGCGTCGATCGGGCTGGACAGCCGGCGCGACGCCTGCTCCTCGGCCTCGAGCTCGGCGGCGCTCAACACGCGCACCAGCTTCGCCTCGCTCCGCTGCTGCCCGACGATCTCGGCGTCGAGCGCCTCGACCCGGGCGGCGCGGGTGGCGGCCACCTCCGCACGGCGGGCGGCGGCGCCGTCGAGCTGGGCCTGGGTGGCGTCCACGTCGGCCCGCAGCAGCGCGGCGCCACCGGCCACGCCGTCGAGGGCGGCGCGCAGCTCGAGCAGATCCTGGCGGGCGATGCGCAGCTCGTCGGCGGCGCGGTCACCGGTCTCGACCAGCGAGCGCAGCAGACCTTGGCGGCGCACGGACGAGTCGAGGTCCGAAGAGCCGGTGAAGACCTCCAACGCGTCGTTGCGGGGCGACACGTAGATGCTGATCGCCTCCTCGGCGACCTGGGCCCGCAGGGCGTCGATCCGGGCCTGGGTGTCCACGATGGCGGCGTCGAGGCGGGATCGGTCCACCTCGACCACCGCGAGGTGGCCGCGGGCGGACTCGATCTGCGCCCCGACGACGGCCATGTGCCGGTCGAGCTCGGAGACGGTCGCGTCGAGCTGTTCGAGCGGCTGTCCGACGGCGGCTGCGGGGTCGAGCTGGGCGATGACCTGCTGCATCGCGGTCACCGCGGTCACCGCGGTCACCGCGGTCACCGCGGTCGGATCGGCGCCCGGGCCGCCGGCGGTGGCCAGTCCACCGCCGACATCGATGCCGATACCCGGAGCGGGGACGATGCCGGCCCGACCGGCCACCGCAGCGGCGTCAGCGCCGACCGCGCTGAGCGAGCCGGGCTGGACGACGCCCACCACCACGCTGACCACGAACCCCAGACGGGCCAGGTGGCGGGCGCTGTGGCGCAGGCGGACGGATCGGGAGCGGAGGAGCGGACGCAACGCCGGAAAAGGTAGTGGCATCGACCGGCCGGCCGTGGGATCTGTGCCTGCCCTGCACCGGTGCTGAACACCGGCGGAGCGGTGCGAGCGAACAGCGGCCGGGCGTGACTTCCCCAAATCAGCCGCCCGACCGCCGCCGCACAGGCAGACTAACGCCGATCCGGCATGAAATGCAACGAAAGATGTCGAAAATCTCAGCCGAACCGGCTGGCGAACCCGATCCGGAGCGCAGGCCGGAAGTAGGCCTCGGTGGCGGCGTAGAGCGTGCCGAGGATGCGGTCGAGCGTCACGTCGTCCACCTCGACGTTCGGCACCGAACCGACGAGGTACACCGCGTCCTCCGGCCCGATGGCGAACGTGGCGCCACGAAGCTTGAAGTTGCGGCGCAGCAGGTGCTCGTAGAAGACGGCGTGCTGCTCCTCGGGGGCGGGCATCACGTAGGTCTCGTAGGACAGCGATCGTTGGCCGAGGAAGAACCACACCGCGAAGGTGGTCTTCTCCTCACCCAGCAGGCGGACCACCCAGCGGCGTTCGTCGCCGTCGCGCTCGATGCCGGCCACGCTGGGGTTCTCGGCCTCCTGGGTGGTGAGCCACGCCTCGATGCGGGCGCAGAGGGCGGCGAGCTCGTCCGGGGTGGAGGGTGGACGTCCGTCGTCGAGCACGGTCACGCCCCTCGCCCACCGGCGCCGCACTCGACGAGCGCGTTCGAGGTGAGATCGGCGTAGAGGCGACGCAGGCGCGCCGCGGTGGTCGACCAGGTGAAGCCGCGGGCCTTGCGGGCGGCCTGCTCCCCAAGGGCCTCGGCGAACGCCGGGTTGTCGATGATGCGGCGCACCGCGTCGGCGTAGGCGCGCGGGTCGCGGCTGTCGACCAGGAGGCCCGTGCGCTCGTCGTCCACCAGGGTGAGCAACCCACCCACCGCGGCGGCGACCACCGGGGTACCGCAGGCGTTGGCCTCCAGGGCGACGAGTCCGAAGGACTCGGAGCGGGAGGGCACCAGGCACACGTCGGCGGCCCGGTAGTAGCTGGAGAGCAGGTGATGCGGTTGCGGCGGCCGGAAGATCACCCGGTCGGTGAGCCCGAGCCGTCGTACGAGGTCGTGGCAGTGCTGTTCGTGGGCGCTGCCCTCCTCGCCGCTCGGCCCTCCAACCACCACCAGTCGGGCGGCGCGGGGAAGGTGGGCCAGCGCCTGGATGGCGACGTCGAGACCTTTGAGCGGCTGGATCCGACCGACGAACAGCAGCAGCGGGCCATCGGGATCGACACCGAGGGCGGAGCGGGCACCGCGGCGGTTGCCGGGGGCGAAGAAGGCGTGGTCGACGCCGGGCGGCACGATCTCGATGCGGGACGGGTCCGCCCCGTAGAAGCGCTCGAGCTGGGCGGCCTCCTCGGCGGAGTTGGCCAGGATGGCGTCGCTGCAGCGGATGACCGCGGTCTCGGCGTCGATGCGGCGCTGCGGCTCCGGGTCACCGGTCTCGGCCTTCACCCGGGCCAGCGTGTGGAACGTGCAGACGAGCGGCAGGTCGAGCGCATGCTTGATGCCGTGGGCGGCCACCCCTGACAGCCAGTAGTTGGCGTGCAGCGCGTCGGTGGTGCCGTCGACCTCGATGTGGCGTTGCACCCAGCGCTGGAACGGCTCGACGATGTCCGGCAGGTGCTCCTTGGGCAGGTCCACGGGACCGGCCGGCACGTGCACGACGCGGAAGCCGGGTTCCACATCCACCACGTCGGGCAGGTGATCCGCCCACCGGCGGACGTAGACGTGGCAGTTGACGCCGGCCTGGGCGACGGAGGCGACGAGCTCGCGCACGTAGACGTTCATGCCGCCGCTGTCGCCCGAGCCGGGTTGCGCCAGGGGCGAGGTGTGCAGGGAGATCACGGCCAACGTGTCCACGAGGGGTCTCAACCGTCCTCACCTCCGGTCGATTCCCTTCGCCTGCGGGTCCTCGCAGGCGTCGGTGCGAAGCCATCCGTCTGCGTGGCGCCCTCGACGAGCTGCGTGGTGGTCGGGGACGTCACGACCGGGCCGGGCTCGGATGGGACCGCAGGCGCTGGGAGCTCCGAGCGGAACGACTCGTAGACGTGGATGAGGGTGCGCTTCTGCTGCTCGGTCAGCTCGGGGTCCCGCCGGACCGCCTCGATCACGGTCGAGGCCCTGGCCTCGGGGTCGAGGATGCCGGCGCGCACGTAGAGCGTCTCGGAGGAGACCTCGAGGGCGCGGGCGAGCTGCTGGAGGATCTCCGCCGAGGGGCGGCGCATGCCGCGCTCGATCTGCGAGAGGTAGGGGTTCGAGATCCCCGACAGCTCCGACAGGCGGCGCAGCGACATCTGACCGAGCCGTCGCTGCTCCCGGACGAAGTCGCCCAGGTCCTGCCAGCGATGCTCGAGCTCTCTCTTGACCTGCTCCACGCCCCCGCTCCTGCCTGGACCGCCGCCAGGTTATTGATCGGGGGTGCGCCGGGCCCAGCGGAGCCGGCGCGACGTGGGCCGGGCGGCTCAGCCGAGCAGGCCGTCCACGGTGATCTCACCGCGTCCGTAGCGGGCGCTGAGCTCCTCCTTGACCAGGTCGATGCGCTCGTGGAGACGGTGCCGGGTGTGCGAGAAGGTCCGCTCGAGGTCGGCCAGTCGGGTGGCGATCGCCTCGACGTCGGCGTCGCTGAGGGTGTCGAGGTCGGTCAGGGTCCCGCCCACCGCGTTGTCGATGGCCACCAGCAGCTCGCCGGCGGGCATCTCCGGGTCGAGGTCGATGGGCCGCCAGCTGGGGCCACTGGTGCGGCCGTGGTCGTCGGCGAGGATCTCGGGCAGGCGCTCGACGAGGTCGTGCAGGGCGCCGGCACGGGCCGGCAGGGCGCCGTCGTTGCGACGGCGCAGCTCGCTGGCGACGATGTCGAGATGGCCCTGCAGGACGCGGCGGGCGAAGGACACCCCGAGCTCGGCCTCTTCGCACTCGGCGCGCATGGCGCGGACCTGCTCGATCGGCCGGTCCCGCAGACCGTCCAGGTAGTCGTCGTGCAGCACGCGATCCGAGAGGGGAAAGCTCACCTGTCCTCCTAGGGCTCGGATTGCCATCGACCTGCCTCCTCGACTGGGTGATTCACCACCGAGGGTAGCTGTGCATCCCCTGTTTGCGACCGGGAACGGGCTGGTCGCCAGCGGTTGGCGTTGATTTCCCCCAGGCGGGCGATCCAGGCGGCGTCGACGTCGGACGGCTGAGGCCGCTCAGGCGAAGAGCACGAGCCAGATCGCGCTCACGGCGATGAGGCTGTCGACCCGGCGCAGGGCCGGGGCGAAGGCACCGGCGGCGGGCAGGGTGACCGAACCCAGCAGCTGCCCGATCGGGCAGGCGACGGCGGCGGCCAGCACGGCGGGCCACAGGTCGTACTGGGCGAGGCCGCCGGGGTGCAGGATCGCCGCGCCGCAGCCGACGGCGAGCACGCCGACCAGACCGGCGAGGGGACCTTCGAAGCTGTTGGACGACGCTGTACCGACCAGGAAGTCCCCCGCGTCGTAGCTGCACACCAGCAGGAAGAGCAGCACGCCGAGCGCGGTCTCGTACCGGGCGAAGACCACCGGCCCCGCGCAGGCGAGGGCGATGGCGAGCCAGCTACGAATGGTGTCGGCGGAGGAGTCGAGATCGAAGCCGCCGATGTGCAGCCCGCTGATGAGGCTGGCCACCACCGAGATGAGCACGGCGAGGCCGACTGCCGTGGAGCTCGGGGCGACGGCGGCGACGGTGACGAGGCCTGCGCACGCCCCGGCGAGGTAGGGGTTCGTGCGGTGGCCGTAGCGGCGAAGCGCGGTGGCCGACTGGATGGCACCGGCCACGGCGACCACGGCGAACACGGCGGCGGCGAGGTAGTGGCTGAGGAGCAGTGCGGCGCCGGCGGCGAGGAACCAGGCGAGGCCGAGGCGGATGCGGGGGCCGTTCACGTCGGCCACGACTCGCAGGCGGTCCTCGCTGCGGTCGAGGTGGCCGGACTGGACGCGGGCAGCCGCGACGCCGGCGGCCTCCACGCCGTCGCGCGGGGTGCGGCGGACGCGCCCGCCGGGGCCACCGCGCACGTTGCTCGGCAGCAGCGGGCCGCCGACGGTCAACTGGTCGGGGTCCTCCTCCTGCTCGTCGATGACCACGAGCGGCGCCTCGGCGGCAGCGATGGCGGTCGCGGCGTGGGCGCCGGTCGCGGCGTGGGTGGCGGTGGCGCCGGGCCGCGGACCGCGGGCCGCGGACCCGACGGGGTGAACGGGTTGAAGGGGGTGAACAGGGCCATCGTCGTCGGAGAAGGCGAACAGCTCGTCGACGGAGGTTTCACGCACCTGGGTGCGGCGGCTGCTGCGCCGTGTGGCGGGCAGCACGGGGTGCGGGCCGGTGTCCATTCAGCAACCCCCTGACACAGGTGGGAGCACGGCGATCTCGTCGCCGTCGGCGACCGCCTCGTCGGGTGACGCCTGCTCGCCGTTGCGCCAGACGCGGCACCCGGCGAGGATCTCGGCGAAGCCCGCTCCGAAGCGAGCGGTGGCGGCGTCGAGCACGCCTTGCACGGTCGTGCCTTCGACCTGGTCGCGCCCGGTGCCTGCCGCAACGCGTGCGGCGGCGAACAGACGGAGGGTGACCAGGGCCATGACCGCCGATCGTACCTCTGGGCGCCCGCCGGTTGCGGGACCCGGTCCGTGGAATGGGAGCATCCTTGGCGCTGCGCCGTGGCTACATTGCCCAGCGTGACGGCCGCCCGCATCCTGCTCGTGCGCCATGGCCAGTCGACGTGGAACGCGTCGGCTCGCTGGCAGGGTCGAGCGGACCCGCCGCTGACCGACATCGGCCAACGGCAGGCGGCCGCCGCGGCGGAGGCGCTCGGGGTGGTCGACGCCATCGTGTCCTCGACGCTGCAGCGGGCCCATCACACGGCGGTGATCCTGAGCGAGTTCCTCGGGGTCGGGCCGGTGCACCTCGAGGATCGACTGGTGGAGCGCGACGCCGGCGAGTGGACTGGGCTGACCGCCACGGAGATCGACATCCGCTTCCCGGGCGACCGCGAAGCGTGGCGGACGCCGCCCGGGTTCGAGAGCGACGACGCGCTGCTCGATCGGGTGGTGCCGGCGCTGCTGGACCTCGCCGCCCGGTTCGAGGGAGGCGAGGTGATCGCCGTCACCCACGGCGGTGTCATCTTCGCTTTGGAGAAACACTTGGGCGGCGACGCGGTGCGTATTCCGAACCTCGGTGCGCAATGGGTCGACGTGGGGGGCGACGGCAGCATCCGCCTCGGCGATCGCGTGCCACTCTTGGCTGAGCACGGCCCGACGCGGACCTCGTCGGACGTGACCGAACAGGTTTGATGCTTGGGGGAGATCATGCGGGTTGAGATCATTCGCAGCCCGAGGCGGCGTTCGACGGCGCAGGCTCGGATCGTGGATGGCGTGCTGCAGGTTCGCGTGCCGGTCGGTCTGCCCCGCAAGGAAGAGGACCGGCTGGTGGCGGGCTTCGTCACCCGTTTCCAACGCAACCAGGCGGCGGGGGCCGTCGACGTGAAGGAGCGGGCGTCGCACCTGTCGGACCGGTTCGACCTGCCGCAGGCGCGGTCGGTGCGCTGGGTGGGCAACCAGTCCTCGCGATGGGGGTCGTGCACGATCAACACGGGGGACATCCGCGTCTCGGACCGCTTGGCCGCCTATCCGGACTGGGTGTTGGATTACGTGTTGGTGCACGAGCTGTGCCACCTGGTGGTGGCGGACCATTCGCCGAAGTTCTGGGAACTGGTCAACCGCTATCCGCTGGCCGAGCGGGCCCGCGGGTACCTGCTGGCCAAGGGCACCGAGACCGAGGACGACGTCAAGCCCTGACAGCGGTCTTCCCGCTACTTTGCGCGTGATCTACCGGTGGAGTCGGCGAGCGAATCGGCGGCCGCTCGCAGCGAATCGGCGCCGATTCGGCGCGACGAGGCCGGAGTGGACCACCGAAACAGAGCGAAAGACCACTGAGCGTAGCGCGGCCCGCCGATCGATGACGCCGACGTTGGGGGTGGCCATCGCCGCCGCCACACTGCGGGGGTGGGCAGCGCAGTGCGGATCGGGGTGACGGGACTGTCGGGCTACCTGGGGGGTCGGCTGGCCCCCGCCATCGAAGCCGCCGGCCATCAGCTCGTCGACCTCGGCCGCCCGGCGGGCGTCGACCTGCTCGAGCCGGCCACCGTCGCCGCCGCCGTCGAGCGCCTGCGCCCGGCGGCGATCATCCACACCGCCGCCGCCAACCCGGGTCGGCCCGAGGCCACGATGGACACCGTCAACCGGGCCGCCTCCGGCGCACTGGCCGAAGCGGCGGCATCGATCGGCGCCCGGCTGGTGCACGTCTCGACCGACGCCGCCTTCGACGGCCGCCACGCCCCCTACGCCGACGACGCCCCCACCCACCCGCTCAACGAGTACGGCCGGACCAAGGCCGCCGGCGAGGCTGCCGTGCTCGCCGTGCACCCCGCTGCGGTGGCGGTGCGCACCTCGCTCATCTACGGCGTGCACGACATCGACCGCTCCACCGCCGGGTTCGTGGCGCGCCTGCGCGCCGGGCAACGCCTGGCGCTCTTCGCCGACGTGGTGCGCCAGCCGGTGTGGGTGGAGGCGCTGGCCGCCAACCTGGTGCGCCTCGCCGTCGAGCTGGTCGACGAACGGGGCACGATCAACGTGGCGGGCGAGCAGGCCATCGACCGGGCCGCGTTCGGCCGGCGCATGCTCGCCTACTGGAACGTCGACGCCGAGGCGTGGGGGGGCGGGATCGACGATGTACGGGCGGCCGACGTGTCGGACGCGATCCCGCTCGATCTGCGGCTGCGGCTGGACCGCGCCGCGGCGCTGGGCCTGGCCTGTCCGGGGGTGGACGAGGTCCTCAGCGGTGCAGCTGCGGGTCGGTCTGGGTCATGACCGTGCGCACGGTGTAGACCGAGTCGCCCGACAGGACGGCGCTGCGCCCGAACAGCCGGCCCGATTCCCAGTTGGACAGGCCCAGCTCCGGGCGGGACAGGGCGTACTGGCCGTCGACCCAGCGGGTCATGCCGTCACCGACGAACGGCGTGTCGATCACGGCGTAGAAGCGGGCGTGCTCGACCGGGTCCTCGCTGAGCAACGAGGCGACCAGGCGGGGGCTGTGGGTGTTGTGCAGCGCGATGGCGTCGGCCAGCGTGTCGACCACCACGATGGACAGCTCGGGGCTCTCCTCCCACTCCCACTCCGTGCCCAGCTCTTCCATACCGATCGGTACGGCCTGGGGTTCGTCGTGGTCCCCGTCGGCCCGCCGCACGGTCACCGTGCGCTCGAAACGCCCGGCGGCTCGCACCAGTGCCTCGGCCGACGGGGCGACGTGGAACTTGGCCGCCGTGCCGCGCTTGGCCCCGGCCCGGTCGGCGGCGTCGAGCAGCACCGGCAGCAGGTCGGCGGCCCGCTCCCCCACCAGCACGCACACGTTCAACGTGTTGCACACCTTGCGGTCGAGCGACCATTCGACGGCGGCGGCGAAGCGCTCGGCGTCGGCGGCCGGCGTGGCCACCATCCAGGCGCCGCCGGTGCCGTGCAGACTGACCGGTATGCCCGTCTGGCGGGCCACGGCGCCGAGCTGGGCCACCGCCTCACCGGAGCCGCGGGCGACAGCCAGCGCCAGCCGGGGGTCGGAGAACAGCGCCCATCCCGCCGCCCGCGACGGCGCGTCCACCAGCCGTACCGTACCGTACGGTAGGCCGGCGGCGGCGAGGGCCGGCTCGAGGGCGGCACCGACGATGGCCCGGGCGGTGCCCAGGGCGTCGCTGCCGATGCGGAAGACGACCGCGTTGCCGCTGCGCAGCACGCCGGTGGCGTCGGCGAACACGTTGGGCCGCCCTTCGAACACAAAGCCGACCACGCCGAGGCCGGCGCGCCGCTGCTCGATGTCGAACCCGTCGTGGTGGAGCCGCTCGATGACCGCCCCGCGCCCCGACGGTGCGCCGGCCCAGCCCCGCAGCCCGGCGATCATGTCGGCCCGCATCTTGTCCGACAGGATCAACCGGGTGGTTGACCGCCCTCGGGCCCGGGCCGCGGCCACGTCGGCGTCGTTCGCGGCGGCGATGGCGGCGAAGGCGCTGTCGTCGGCCAGACGGTCGGCGAAGTGGTGGTAGAAGGCGGTGATCTGCTCGTCGTCGGCCGCTTCGAGGGCGGCAAAGGCGGCGCTGGCGTCGTCCACGGCGGCGCGCACCACGGCGTGGTCGACGGCGGGGATGTGCAGCAGGGCCCCGTCGGTCTGGCAGACGACGAGGCGGTCGCCCGGCTCGAACGCATCGGCCAGCTCGGGCGGCACCCGCACGAAGCGGTCGCCGCCGAAGGGGATGACCGTGCCGGCCACCAGGTGCTGCAGGACGTCGCTCATCGCCGGCCAGTATCGCGGCTGGCACGCCAGGCGGCCTCAATGCGGCCCAGCTCGGTGGCCGGCGGGGCGTCGATGCGATACTCGTCGAGGATGGCCCGCCAGCGGTTGGTGGCCTCGAGCTTGCCCAGCAGGGCGGACATGCCCCACACCACGCGGTCGAGGATGACGAAGCTGGTGGGCAGGTTGAGCTTCTCGATGACCGACCGGTAGGGGCCCTTGACGTCGAGGATGGCGCCCAGGGTGTCGGCCACGTAGCGGCGGGTGAAGGTGAACGTGTCCACGAAGTAGGGCCGGTACGGGGCCGACACGTAGGCGAACACCTCGTCGGGGTCGAGGTCGGTGTCGGGGGCGAGGAACCCGGCGGTGCGCATCTCGACCATGGTGCCGGCGGGATCGGCGCGCAGCAGCGGGTCGATGACGGGCCACAGGGTGGCGACCTCCTCGTCGGTCCACCGCTTGACCAGACCGAAATCGAGGAAGGTGACCGTGCCATCGGGGTGGAAGCGGTAGTTGCCGGGGTGCGGGTCGCCGTTGAAGATCTTGTGGCGGTAGACGCACTGCTGGGCCCAGCGGAAGAGCACCTCGGCGGCGTGCTGGCGGGTTGGCTCATCGGCAGTGGCCTCGAACTGGGCCCAGGTGAGGCCGTCCACCCATTCGCTGACGAGCACCTTGCCGGTGGACAGCTCGTCGATGACGGCGGGGACGCGGATGAACGGGTGACCCTCGTACAGCGACGCGAACAGGCGCTGGTTGGCCGCCTCACGGCGGTAGTCGAGCTCCTCGATCATGCGCCGGCGCAGCTCCTCCACCATGCCGCGCACGTCGAGGCTCTTCAGCGCGAAGGCGGAGAACATGGCGTAGAGGACCTCGACGTTGGCCAGGTCGGCGCCGATGGCGTCGCCCACGCCGGGGTACTGGACCTTCACCGCCACCCGTCGGCCGTCGCGCAGGCGGGCCCGGTGGACCTGGCCGATGGACGCGGCGGCGACGGGCACCGGCTCCCATTCGGCGAACACGTGGGTGGGATGACGCCCGAGCTCCTCGGTGACGACGGACTCGGCCAGCGTCGGCGACATCGGCGGGGCTTCGCTCTGCAGGGTGGCAAGGGCCTGCTGGGCCTCGTCGGGCAGGGCTTCGACGATGAAGCTGACCAGCTGGCCCGCCTTCATGACCGCGCCCTTCATGTTGCCCAGCTCCCGGGCGACGTCCTCGGCGGTGCGGATGGCGAACTGGCGGTCGAGCTCCTCGCGGGCGGCCTGGTCCGCCGCGGTGGCCCGACGGGCGAGGGGGGGCACGGCGGCGACGCCGCGGCGGGCGCCGACCCGCCACAGCCGGGCGGTGCGGGTGACGCGGTGGCGCAGCTGGGGGTGACGTCGGAGGTAGCGGACGGCCCCGACG
>JADLEF010000028.1 GCA_020846295.1 Acidimicrobiales bacterium | reverse complement strand
TGGAGTCGTTGAGCTGGGTGTTGCCGTTGCCGACCACCGAGTGGTCGAGGTCGACGTCGTCGCCGGCCATGATGCCCGTGTTGACGCCGGTGTTGATGGCGCTGTCGTCGACGTCGCCGTTGACGGCCACGCCGCCGGCCAGGGCGATGACCTCGTCGCTGTCGATGGTCTGGTCGAACTCGACGTCGTCGCCGGAGATGTCGGTGATGGTCACGTTCTTCATGGCTGGTCCCCTTGGTTCGGTGTGGTTGGTGTTCGTTCGTCGCCGTGTCGGCTGATGAGCTCACGGTACGGGCCGGCCGACCGGGCCGAATCGGGGTCAACCCCCATCGTGGGGGATCCCGATAGGGGACGGCAGCGGGGCAGGGGCGGCAGTAGGGTGCCGCGATGGCCGGTGAACACACCCAGGAAACGACCGAGCTCCTCCAGGCCCTGATCCGGAACCAGTGCGTGAACGACGGCACCCCTGATTCCGGCAACGAGACCCGCAACAGCGACCTGCTGCGCACCTACCTCGAGGGCGCCGGCGTCGAGATCCAGACCTTCACCTCCCGACCGGGCCGCGATTCGATGATCGCCCGGATCGAGGGCACCGACCCGGATGCGCCCACCCTGTGCCTGATGGGCCACACCGATGTCGTGCCCGTCTCGCCCGACGGGTGGTCCCAGGACCCTTTCGGCGGCGAGCTGCTCACCGGCACCGGCCACCTCGGTCAGCCGATCACCGAGGTGTGGGGCCGAGGTGCCATCGACATGCTGAACCTCACTGCCTCGATGGCGGTGGCGTTCAAGGAGCTGGCCCGCTCCAACTGGAAGCCCAAGGGCACGCTGCTCTACTACGGCGTGGCCGACGAGGAGGCGGGTGGCGTGTGGGGCGCCAAGTGGATGGTCGACAACCACTGGGACTCGTTCCTCGGCCACAACGGCCGCTTGGACTACGTGCTGACAGAGATGGGCGGCTGGCCGCACGGAGGCGGCGAGAAGGTCGGCATCACGGTGGGGGAGAAGGGGATCGCCTGGCGGCGCCTGCGGGTCAAGGGCACACCAGGCCACGGCTCCATGCCGTACGGTACGGACAACGCGGTGGTGAAGGCGGCCGAGGTCGTGTCCCGCCTGGCCAAGTACCGCCCTGCCGCCCGCCTCGACGAGCTGTGGGCGGCGCGCATCGGCGCGAGCAGCCTCCCCGAGCACCTCAAGGCCGCCCTCCTCGACCCCGCCCGCATCGAGGCCACCCTAAGTGAGCTCAACCCCGGGACGGCCAAGCTCTTCCACGCCTGCACCCACACCACCTTCTCGCCCAACGTCGTGCACGGCGGCGTGAAGACCAACGTCATCCCCGACACCGTGGAGATCGACGTGGACATCCGCACCCTGCCCGGCGTCACCAACGACGACGTCGACGGCTACCTGCGGGAGGCGCTCGGGGAGCTGGCCGATGAGGTCGAGGTGTCACGCATCTTCGGCGACGAGGCGACCTCGAGCTCGGCCCGGACCCCGATGTGGGACATCCTGACCAGGCGCACCCAGGTGGTGTACCCCGATGCCGAGCTGCTGCCCGAGCTGATCGTCGGCGCCACCGACAGCCGGTTCTTCCGGGGCAAGGGCACCGTCGCCTACGGCACCGGCCTCTATGCCCCGTCGGTCAGCTTCGAGCAGTTCGCCACCCGCTTCCACGGGCACGACGAACGCATCGACATCGAGTCGCTCGGCCTGTGCACCGACTACTGGCTCGGCATCGCCGGCGATCTCCTCGGCTAGCTTCCCGGCCATGCGTATCGGCGTGATGATGTTCCCCACCGACAAGGGCATCCAGCCCATCGAACTGGCCAAGGAGGCGGAGGCCCGCGGGTTCGACTCGTTGTGGTTCCCGGAGCACTCCCACATCCCGGTCAGCCGGATCTCCCCCTGGGGCGGCCGGGAGGGCGCGCCGCCGCTGCCCGAGGAGTACTGGCGCACCCACGACCAGTTCCTGGCCCTCACCGCGGCCGCCGCGGTCACCACGACCATCAAGCTCGGCACCGGCATCACCCTCGTCGCCCAGCGTGATCCGATCTGGTTGGCCAAGGAGGTCGCCACGCTGGACACGATCTCCGGCGGCCGGTTCCTCTTCGGCATCGGCTACGGCTGGAACCACGAGGAGATGGCCAACCACGGGCTCAGCGAGGCGGACCGCAAGCGCCGCCGCAAGATCGTGCGCGAGAAGGTGCTGGCCTGCAAGGAGTTGTGGACCAAGGACGAGGCCGCCTTCAGCGGTGAGTTCGTCAACTTCGACGCCTCGTGGTCGTGGCCCAAGCCGGTGCAGCAACCGCACCCGCCG
This sequence comes from Acidimicrobiales bacterium, assembly GCA_020846295.1. Lineage (GTDB taxonomy): Bacteria > Actinomycetota > Acidimicrobiia > Acidimicrobiales > CAIXPF01 > CAIXPF01. Next base: position 13,483 of record JADLEF010000028.1, on the reverse strand, counting down.
ATCGTCATCGGCGCGTCGCCCACGCCGCTGCACTTCCGCCACATCATCGAGTACGGCGATGTCTGGATGCCCATCGAGGGTCGCTGGCCGATCGCCGACAAGTGGGACGAGCTGAAGAAGGCGTCGGCCGACGCCGGCCGCGACCCGGCCACGCTGCAGCTCGGCGTGTTCGGCGCCAAGCCCGACGCCGCCCACCTCGAGGGCCTGCGCGACGCCGGAGCCACCTTCGTGGCGTTCGGGCTGCCTGCCCTCGACCGCGACGCCGCGCTCGCCGCGCTCGACCGCTTCGGTCCGCTGGTCGAGCAGTTCAACCGCTGAGCCACCGCGTCGCCGGCGGCCGAACGGTCCTGGGCCGATCCGCCGAGTGACGCCCGCGTTGGGGACCGGTACGTCCCCTAGCTGTGGGATTCGCACGACGTTGCCGAGCGGGATGGTCCGTCGGCGCGGCCGTGGCGCTGGCCCTCCTGGGCGCGGGACCCGACCGGGGACCGTCGGCCCAGGAGGCGGCCCACGCCTCCCCGGCCCGGCCGGGTGACACCGGGACGGCCCCCGCCACCGTCGGCGTCGCCGAGCCGGGGCCGGCCACGGTCGACACCGCGCCGGCGGCCGTTCCCGGCACGGCCCCGGCCACGGCCGCACCTGCAGCGCCGACCACGGCCACGGCCGCCGCGCCGGTGCTCGGCGAGCCGTCGCCCGCCCCGGTGGGCGAGGCGGTGGGCGAGACGGCCGAGAGCAGCGCCGCCCCCGCCACCGCGATCCCCGCCACGTCGATCGCCCCGGCACCCGGCACCGCGTCGGTCGATCCGACCGCGCTGGACTTCGCGCACGCCTCGCTGTCGGACATCCGGGCCGCCACCCTGGCCCGCATCTCCTACCCGTGGCAGACCCGTCTGCCCGGCTGGACGATCGACTTCCTGCCCGGCAAGGACGGCTACCTCGGCGCCACCTGGAGCCGCGCCCACCGCATCGAGATCTACGTGCGCGACGGCCAGACGGTGGACGAACTGGCCTTCACGCTCGCCCACGAGCTCGGTCACGCAGTCGACCTCACCTACTTCGACGAGACCGACCGCGATCGTTGGCTGGCGGGGCGCGGGGTGGCCGGCGCGTCGTGGTGGACCGACAGCGGCGCCGGTGACTACGCCGTCGGCGCCGGTGACTTCGCCGAGAGCTTCGCCGTCTGGCAGGTCGGCGGGCGCAGCCTCTCCACGTTGGCCGGGCAACCGACCGACGCCCAGCTCGCCCTGCTGACCGAGCTCGTCACCCGCTGACCCGTCGCCTCGGACCGCCGGCCAGCAGGTAGCGTGTCGCGCCGTGAGCAGGGACGACGAGGGCAGCGGGCAACACCGCTCGAACGGGCAGGCCAAGCCGACACCGGGCCGCCGTGCCTCGGCAGGGCGGGTCACCCCCAAACCGGTTCCCCGGCGCGACACCGGCGACGAGCTGCCCGCGCTGCGGCGCCGCTCGCCCCTCGCCTACTGGGTCGCCGTGCTCGTACTGGTCGGTATGGTGGCGACGCTGCTGGGGGGCGTGCTGGCCGGTCTCGCCCGCTGAGCGCGGCGGCTCACGGGGCCTTTGCGTCGGCCAGGATCTTGTCGGTCAGCTGCGCCGGTACCGGGTCGTAGTGGTCGTGCTCGAAGGTGAACCGGCCACGCCCTCCCGACAGCGAGCGCAGGTCGATGGCGTAGCGCAGCAGCTCGGCGGTGGGCACCAGCGCGGTGATCACCTGCTCGCCGTCATCGCCCGCCTCGGTGCCCTGCACCCGGCCTCGGCGGCTGTTGAGGTCACCGAGGGCGTCGCCCTGCACGTCGGAGGGGACCACGATCTCGACCCGGCTCACCGGCTCGAGGATCACCGGGTTGGCCCGTGAACAGGCGTCGCGGAAGCCGGTCCGGCCGGCGATCTTGAAGCTCATCTCGTCGGAGTCGACCGGGTGGAACTTGCCGTCGAAGCAGGTCACTTGCACATCCACCACGGGGAAGCCGAGCGCGCCGCCCTCCGACATGGTCTCCACGATGCCCTTCTCCACGGCCGGGATGAACTGGCGGGGGATGGCGCCGCCGACGATGGCGTCCACGAACGAGAACCCGTCGCCCCGCGGCATCGGCTCCACCCGGAGGAACGCCACGCCGAACTGGCCGCGACCGCCCGACTGCTTCTTGTGCTTGCCTTCGGCCTCGGCCTGGCCGAGGATCGTCTCCCGGTAGGCGACGCGCACCTCGTCGGTGTCCACCGCCACGCCGAACTTGCGTTGCAGCTTGTCCAGCGCGCTGCGCAGGTGCGCTTCGCCCACACCCCACAGGATGGTCTGGCGGGTCTCCTCGTTGCGCTCGAGGCGCAGCGACGGGTCCTCGTCCAACAAGCGGCCCAGGGCCAGGCCCAGCTTGTCCTCGTCGGCCTGGGTGCGCGCCTTGAGGGCGACGGGCAGGGTGGCGCTCGGCATGGCGAGCGGGGGCACCACCACCGGCTTGTGCTTGGGGGCGAGGGTGTCGCTCGTGTGCACGTCGGACAGCTTGGCCACTGCCACGATGTCGCCGCAGGACGCCGCGCCGCCGGGGCGCTGCTCCCCGCCGAGGGTGGACAGCAGCGTGTGCAGGCGCACGTCGGCGCCGGTTCGCACGTTGACGAGGTGGTCGTCCGGGGAGATCCGGCCGGAGAGGACCTTCAGCAGCGACAGCTGTCCGACGTGGCGGTCGGCGATGGACTTGAACACGAAGGCGAGCGGCTCGCCCTGCTCGTCGGGGGTGGCCTCCACCTCGGCGCCGCCGGCGGTCACCGTGAACGTGCCGCGGTCGAGCGGCGACGGCGCCTCGTCCACCAGCAGGTCGAGCAGGCGATCCACGCCGACGCCGGTCGCGGCGCTCCCGCACACCACCGGGAACACCGAGGCCGCTGCCACCCCGTGGGCGAGCGCGTGGGCCAGTTCCTCCGGCGCGGGCACATCGCCCTCCAGGTAGCGCTCGAGCAGCGAATCCTCGGCGACGACGATGCCCTCGACCAGGGCATCGTGCACCTGGTGCTCGCGGTCGGCCAGCTCGCCGGGCATGTCGGCCGGTCGGCCCACGCCGTCGGTGTACTCGTAGGCGGTGTCCGACAGCAGGTCGGCGACGCCGCGCAGGTTCGTCTCGATGCCGATGGGCAGTTGGAGCGGCGCGATGCCGGCGCCGAAGCGGTCCTGGAGCTGGGCGACAACCCCGTCGAAGTCCGCCCGCTCGCGATCGAGCTTGTTGACGAACACGGCCCGGGGCAGGCCCGCCTGCGCCGCCATGCGCCAGATCAGCTCGGTCTGGACCTCGATGCCATCCACCGCGCTGATCACGAACACGGCCAGATCGGCGACCCGCAGCGCGGCGGCGACCTCACCCACGAAATCGGGGAAGCCGGGGGTGTCGAGCAGGTTGACCTTGTGGTCCCGCCACTCGAACTGGGCGAGCGCCATCGACATGGAGAAGCCCTTGTCCTTCTCCTCCGGGTCGTGGTCCATCACCCCGCCGACCCGACTGATCGCACCGGCCCGCAGCAGCATCGCCTCGGCCAGCGCGGTCTTCCCCGCGCCACCATGACCGACCAGCACGACGTTGCGGATCTGTGAGGACGAATAGGTCTTCACGCGCACCCCCTGGGTTGGTGCGTCGGACCATACCCCGCAGTGCCGGCTCGTGCTCGGGGACCGGGTCCGACGTTCGGCCCTATCCCGGTGGCGGAAGGCTCTGCGTCCAGGCCACAGGCGCCGGAGGGTGTCACGCAATCGACATACAAACACCTTGAGTGGTCAACTGCGCGCATTTAGCATTGATCACCGGAGCCTCCGAACGCCGCTCCGGCGGACGGTCCGCTCCGGCTCCCAGCACGATCTGCGTCGCCGCTTCCCTCCCGGCGACGCAGATCGCCGTCTTGGTCCAGGGTCGATGACGCCGGCTGGATCAGCCATCCCGATGTGACTCCTCGCGCCAAAGCTGCCACGGCGTGCGAGTCCGATCTCCGGTGAAGGGGAGCGGCTCCGGCACCCCGGTGCCGGCCGACCGGTACGCCGCGCACAGCACGTCGAGCACCGCCCGTCCGAAGCGCACGTCGACGTAGGGCGGCCGTCCGGCGGCCAGATCGGCGGCGGTCTCCACCACCTGGTCGAGGTAGCCGAACACCTCCAACTGCGCCGGCTCCACCCCGCGGTGGCGCCGCGGCGGCCGGGGCAGGTCGACGCCGAGCTGCTCGACATGGGGGTCCGGCTGCAGCTCGAGGCGCAGCGTGCTCGTCGGCGTGGCCAGCTGCAGGTCCCACTGCGGCTGGGTCGCCCGCCAGCTCAGCTCCACCGTGCAACGAGCGCCCGATCGCAGGACGAGCTCGACATCGGCCAGGTCGTCGACTGCGTGCAGACCGGTTCCGGCGGGCGCGAGCCGCGCCCGCACCGAGACCGGTCGGTCCTCGCCGGCGAGCGTGAGCAGCACCGCCAGCGGGTGCACCCCCAGGTCGAACAACACGCCACCTCCCCACTGCGCATCGAGCGCGGTTCGCCGGACCGGGGCCTGCGTCAGCACCCGGAGCTGCAGCGAGCTGAACCGCCCGAGCGCCCGCGCCCGCTCGATGGCGTCGCGCACCAGCGGGGCGAACAGCAGGCTTTCCGCCACCATCAGCCGCCCTCCGGCCGCAGCGGCGGCGACCAGCTCGTCGGCGTCGTCGAGCCGGGCGCACATCGGCGACTCGATCAGCACGGCCGCACCGTGGCCGGCGGCGCGCAACGCATCGGCGGCGTGCGCCGGCGGGGCGCTGGCCACCACGGCGATCTCCACCCCGCGCCCCAGCTCGTCGGGCTCGGCGGCCACCGCTGCATACGCGGCGGCCAGCCGCTCGGCATGCTCCTGGCGGCGTCCGTGCACCGTGCGCAGCTCGTGGCCGGGCAGCGAGCCGATGGTCTGGGCCCACACGGCCGCGCTGGTCCCGCTGCCGGAAAGGGCGTAGGTCGGCATCGCACGAGCGTAGGTCCACCGCCGACCTCGGGGGACCCGCCTGCCGACGAGGACCGCGCGCCGCCTAGCATCACCCGTCGATGACCGATCTGGCGATGCTGCTCACCGTCCAGGAGCTCGACAACACCGCCGGAGCGCTCCGCCACCGTCTCGCCACGCTGCCCGAGCGGCGCGCCCTGGCCGATGCCCAGGCCACCGTGAGTCGGCTCGACGCCGAGCTCACCGAGCGCGACGGCCCGCGGCGTCAGCTCGAGCGCGAGCAGCGCCGCCTCGAGGACGAGGCCGGCTCGGTGCGGGACAAGGCCGACGCCGAGGACCGCCGGCTCTACAGCGGCAGCGTCAAGGCGTTGCGGGAGCTGCAGGCCATCCAGGAGGAGATCACCTCGCTGCGCAAGCGGGCCGCACAGCTCGACGAGCGGATCCTCGAGCTGATGATGGAGATCGAGCCGCTGGCCGACGCGCTCAGCGGGCTCCGTGCTCAGCGGGAGGAGGCCGAGGGCGTCGCCGTCCGGGCCACCGTCGCCCTGGCCGAGGCGGAGGCGGCCACGCTCGCCGAGTTGCAGCGCGTGGAGGCTGAACGCTCCGCCTCCGCCGCCGCCGTGCCGCCAGAGGCGTTGGCCCGCTACGAGCAGCTGCGGCCCGACCTCAACCCCTCCACCGTGGTGCGGCTGGTCGGCTCTCGCTGCGAGGGCTGTCCGCTGCAGATGCCCTCGGTCGAGGCCGACCGCATCAAGCACCTGCCGGCCGGCCTCGCCGACTGCGACGAGTGCGGTCGGCTGGTGCTGCACTGAGCTGACGGGGCGACGATGTTCTTCTGGTTCGCAGGCTGCGCCTTCGCGGCGGTCTGGCTGGTGTTCCGCAGCCCGGCGCTCGACCATCGGGTGGTCATGGTGGGCGCCGTGCTCCCGCTGGCCGAGCTGCTCGTCGGTCGGCCCACGGTGCTGCACACCCTGCTCGGGGCCAGCGCGGCGATGACGGTGGTCATGGCCCTGACCCGCCGCCGGCGCCTGCTGCGCCGCCGCTGGCTCGGGATACCGGTCGGTCTGTACGCCCACCTCGTGCTCGACGCCACCTGGACCGACCAGCACCTGTTCTGGTGGCCGTTCTTCGGCGCCGGCTTCCAGGACCGCGGGCTGCCGGAACTACGGCCGTGGCCGGTGGTGGTCATCCAGGAGCTGATCGGCCTGGCGGCCATCTGGTGGATGGTCCGTTCGTTCTCCCTCGACGAACCGGAGCGACGGGACGCGTTCCTGCGCACCGGCCAGCTCGGTCGCGACCTCGTGGCCTGATGGCCCCATGCTCCCGGAGGAGCCCATGCTGATCTTCGTCCGACACGGCCGGACCGCCGCCAACGCCGCCGGGCTGCTCCAGGGCCGGGTCGACAACGCCCTCGACGACCACGGGCGCCGCCAGGCGGAGGCCATCGCCATCGGTTTGGGTGCACTGCAGCAGCCGCTCGTGGTGTCGAGCCCGTTGTTGCGGGCGCGCCAGACCGCTGAGGCGTTGGGGCTGCCGGTGCAGCTCGACGAGCGGTTCATCGAGCTCGACTACGGAGGCCTCGACGAGGTGCCCGTCCGTGACGTGGGCGCCGATGTCTGGGCCCGCTGGCGCAGCGACCCGCACTACGTGCCCGCCGGCGGCGAGAGCCTGTTCGCCTTGCAGCAGCGGGTAGAGGACGCCTGCCGTGCCTACGCCGAGGAGGCCGCCGGGCGCGACGTCGTCGTGTTCAGCCACGTGTCGCCGATCAAGGCGGCGGTGGCCTGGGCGCTGGGGGTGGGGCCCGAGACGTCGTGGCGCATGAACCTCGGGCAGGCGACGATCACCCGCATCCGCAGCGCTCCGGGCGCACCCGCATTGTTATCGTTCAATAACGATGCACATTTGATCGAAACACGGCTGGAGTGACGATTGCGCGGTGGACGGGACACTCGATTAACTACTTGCTGTGAGCGCAGTGGCTTTCTTCGTGGTCTTCGTTGTCGTGGCAACCTTCGGGATGCAAGCCCTCTGGGCGCACCTCCGAATAACCGTGCTCACCGGTGCGCTCGACGTCACCGTGAACCGGCTCGCCGACCTCGAGACCGTGCGCGAAACCCGCTCCCACCTGGGAGATGAGCATCGGTGCCAGCACCTGTCGATGCTGGACGGCAACGTCGTCGAGTGCGAGGGCACCGCCGTCGTGCTGGTGGAGACGCCCTCCGGTGCGATGCACGCCTACTGCTCGCAGCACCGGCCGCCGGCCGTCGCCGGCGACTGGGAGAACGCCGCTTAAACCGAAGCGCTGAGCTTCGACATCGCATTGTCATAATGACGCCATGTCGGTGTTCGCAAGCGACACTCCCGGTGGCGAGCAAACTGTGATCTGTTACACGGTGGCGCCGACCGTCGAGGCGTACGGTGGGGGAGCGAGTGCGGGTGGGGGCCGGCGAGACGCCCGCTGTGTGCGACCCCGGCCCCTCCCTCTTCGCAGGTGTGGCGGCCTTCCCCTGGCGGTGGCTCACCCCCTATCGTCGTTCGGTGCGCTCGCTCCGTCGTCTCCTCGCCGTGGCGGCGCTGGGAGCGGCGCTGGCCACCGGGTGCGGCGGCCGTGCCGGCCGGGGTGGGGGCGGCGAGCCGCCCGATGACGCCGAACAGGTTCGCATCGATGCCAACGCAGCCCTGCTGCGCACCACGGCCGGGGCTGAGGACGGCCGGGTGTTCGACCGCTTGGACCTGCGCGGGGCCGACCTGCGCGACACGCCCCTCGCCGGCGCCTCGTTGGCCTACGCCCGGCTCGACGGCGCCGATCTCACCGGCGCCGAGCTCACCGGGACGGTGTTGCGCGGCGCCCGACTGGTCGGTGCCGAGCTGCGCGGCTCGAACCTGAGCGGCGCCGTGCTGGTCGGTGCGGACCTCAGCCGGGCCGACCTCACCGACGCCGACCTCAGCGGTGCGGACCTCTCCGGCGCTTCCCTGCGAGGCGCCGAGACCGGCGGCGCCCGTTTCCCCGGCGCGGTGCTGTCCTGGGCGTACCTCGACGCGGTGGACCTGCGCCGCTCGGATCTGTCCGGGGCGTGTTGGTCCGCCTCGCAACCGCCGATCTGGCCCGACGGCTACACCCCGCCGCCGCCCGGCCTGAGCTGTTGACCGCCCCACCTCGCGGTGGCGGCCATGGCGCTTCTCGCCGCGCGATCCACCGGTTCGACGAGGAATGGCTCCGTCGCGGGCCATCGTGGTCGATGATGAAGTGATGGAACCCGGTGTGAGCCCCGAGAACGGCTGGTGGCAGGCATCCGACGGACGCTGGTACCCGCCGCAGCAGCACCCGGACCCGGCGCATCGCCAGCGGTTCGGGGTGCCGGCGTCGTCGCCCCCGCCCGGCCCGACCTGGCCGCCGCCGGGTGCGGGCAACGCGGGACCGCCGCCGGTCGGACCGCCGGTTGGTGGGCCGCCGGTTGGTGGGCCGCCGGTTGGTGGGCCGCCCGTCGGTGGGGGCCCGTTCGGCCCGCCGCCCGGGGGCTGGGTCCCGTCGCCCGGGTCGGTCCCGCCGGGACCCGGCGTCTCGCGCAAGGGACCGCGATGGCCGTTGATCGTCGGCGTCTCCCTCGCCGTGGTGGCGATCCTGGCCGTTGTGCTGGTGCGCGTCGTGCCCCGTGCCGAGCGGGCCCGCGAGGCTGCGGACCTCGCCGCCGATCGCGACCGGGCCGAGACGGGCGACACCGTGGACGAGCCGGGCTCGAACACCACCCGGCGCCGGTCGTCCACCAGCGTCGCGCCTGCGGAGCCGCCGTCCACGACCACCACGGCCCCCGTCCGGGGCGGCAGACAGGCGCCGCTCGCCATGGGTGAACCGTTCCGGATCACCTACGAGGACGGTGCGGTCGAGGTCGTCGTCACCTCGTTCACCGCCGACGCCCTGGCCCCGATCCAGGCCGAGAACCAGTTCAACGACCCGCCGCCGCCCGGCCAGCAGTACGCGCTCGTCGGGCTCACCGCCACCTACCGGGCCGGGCCGTCGCAAGCGACGATGCCGTGGCTGCTGTCGGCGCTGCGCGTGTCGGTGTTCGGCCAATCGGCGGTGGAGCTCAACACCTACAGCTGCTCGGCGGTGATCCCGGACCGCCTCGATTCGTTCAGCGAGCTGCTCGATGGCGGCACCCTCAGCGGCAACGAGTGCGTCCTCCTCCCCATCGCCGACGCCGCAGGGCCGGTGTTGCTCAGGGCGGAGGAGTCGATCTGCTTCACCGACTGCGACGAGATCTGGGTCCGCTTGCAGTGAGCCGCTCCCGCGGCCGCCTCGGCGGGCGCTGCGAGCGCCGCACGACGCTCAGGTGGCCGCGGCCGGGTTCAGCAATCGGGCCACCGCCACGAGCTGGGACTCATCCAGGCGGAACCACGCCCACTTGCCGCGTTGCGTGCGCTCCAGGATCCCGGCTCTGGTCAAGATCGACAGGTGATGGCTCATCGTCGGCTGGCTGCGGCCCAGCAGTTCGGGCAGGTCGCACGCGCACAGCTCACCGGTGGGCGATGCAGCCACGGCGGACACCAGCCGCAGGCGGATCGGATCGGCCAGGGCCTTGAGCACGGCGGCGAGCTGTTCGGCCCCTGCCTCGTCGAGCGCGCCGGCGAGCAGCGGTGCACAGCACAGCGCCGGTTCGGACGGCGGGGCGGCCGCCGGGGCGGGTGTTGGATCCGACATGGCGAACATATTGACACCCGTAGATGCGTCTGGCTATCGTATCGACAGTTATCGAAGCGTGCGTCGGCCCTGCGGCCTGCGCACCCCGGTCCTCCAGGAGACGCCGTGCGCCTGCAGCTCGCCCTCAACGTCGACAACCTCGACGATGCGATCGACTTCTACACCAAGATGTTCGCCACCCCACCGGCCAAGGTGAAGCCCGGCTACGCCAACTTCGCCATCGCCGATCCGCCGCTCAAGCTGGTGCTGTTCGAGGGCGCCGGCCCGTCGGGGTCGATCAACCACCTCGGGGTGGAGACCGAGACCTCGGGCGAGGTGCTCGCCGCCGAGTCCCGCCTGGCCGAGTCGGGCCTCGAGACCACCGGTGTGGACGAGACGATCTGCTGCTACGCCGAGAAGACCGAGACGTGGGTCCACGCGCCGGACGGCAACAAGTGGGAGTGGTACGTCAAGAAGGCTGACGCCGAGCAGCTGCAGAACATCGTCATCTCCGGTGCCAACGCTGATGGCGGCGGGTGCTGCGCCCCTGCGCCCGCGGTCGCGGTGGCCCCGGCCGCCGGGGCGGACGCGGCGCCCTGCTGCGGCTGAGCGCCGGCCCGCTGACACAGCTGCGTTAAGACACGTGCGCAGCATGCCGATGCAGGAGTAGTCCCACGTTCCCGGGCGTTCCTCTGACCTTCTCGGGGTCGGTGGAACGCCCGGCCGTGGTGCTCGGCCACCTCATCCGCCCGCCGGCGCCCCTGCTCGGGGCGCCGGCCGGTGCGATCAGCTCTCGCTCGACGAGCCGACGGTCACTCGCAGGTCGCGGTGGCCTGGTTGAACGAGCAGTTGTTGGACCTGCCCGACAGGTCGATCACGTCGGTGACGATGTCATAGCTCTGCGTCGCCGCGTTGTAGACGGAGAACTCGGAGGCCTCCGTGAGGTACGCGTCCGCGTTGCCGTTGAGGTTGAACTTCGCCCCCGGCAGCAGGAACGGCGAGGTCATGTCGAAGGCGCGAAGGGCCACGATGAAGTTGGTCCGGTTGAGGCCACCGTCGAGCTCGCCGGCGATCAGCAACACCTGCTCCAGCGTCCAGGTGAAGCGCGGGCCGAGGAAGCTGCTCGGCTTGGTGCGCCAGTCGACCCCAGCCGCTTCGAGCTCCTGGCGGGCGTTCTTCACCCACGGGTCATCGTCGAAGGCGGGAGAATCCATCGCTTTGATGCCGCCGCCCACCATGTACCAGCCGTCCGACACCATGCCGTCGCCGCCGACCTTCTCCTTGCCGGCGTAGCTCTGGCCCTTGCACACCGACGGCTGGAAGGCGTAGACGGTGGTGTCCTTCAAGCCGTTGTTGGCGGCCTCCACGATCGACTGGGTGCAGTACGCAGCGAAGGTCATGGCGATGAAGACCTCGGGGTCGGTCGCCGCCAGCGTCGTCATGGCATCGGTGATGGTGGGAGCGGTGGGCTCCATCGTCTCGGTGACGTACTCGATGTCGTCTTTGATCGGCGATTGCGCCAACCAGGCCCGGAAGCCGACGTCGTAGGACTTGCCGAAGTCGTTGTTGGCGATGAGCGCGGCGACGGTGATCTTGCCGTCCTTCGCCGCCTTCAGCTCGTCGGCGTGCTGCTCGATGAACGAGCCCCACAGGATGGCCTCGGTGGTGTAGGCCATCTGCTCACCGGTCGTCCACGGGTGGTTGACCGGGTCGCCCCAGGCCGGGTGTCCGGTCTGGGCCAGCGGCTGGGGTATGCAGCGCTGGTTGAGCTTGTCGTAGGTCTTCATGGTGGGGGCCGTCCCCAGCGTCCACACCATGAACACCTTCTCGGAGTCGATCAGCTCGTCGACCAACGGGATGGTGCGAGCCGGGTCGTAGCCGTCGTCCTTGGCGATGTAGGTGATGGTGCGCTTCTTGCCCTCGCTGTCGGGGATGCCGCCGGCCTTGTTGATGCGATCGAACACGACATCCGCGCCGAGGGCGAGCTCGCCGTAGGCGGCCGCGGGACCGGACAACGGCAGGGTCTGGCCGATGCGGATCTCGGTGTCGGACAGGCCCTCGGTGTTGGTCCAGCCCGTCGGGCATTGCGTCAGATCGATCGTGAAGCCTTCGGGCCCGGTCACCTTCGTGCCGTCCGCCGAGATGCCCCAGTCGTTCTCCTTTATGCGCTCGACGATCGCCTCGCGCTCGTCGGCCCAGAGCGACTCCCACTCCTCCATGGAGGTCGGCTCTGGAGCAGGGGCGATGGTCGTGGATGCTTCATCCCCGACCCCCGTCGTCGCTGCGCCGCCGCCGAGGGCGTCCTTCACGCCTGCGTTGACGTCGCTGTCGATCGTGCCGGCCGTTGCGCCGCTGCCGCCGTCGTCGCCACCGCAGGCGGCGGCCACCAACGACAACCCTGGTAGGAGCGCGCCAAAGACGCTGGTCCTACGCTTCATGTCTCACCCTCTCGTCTCACCCGACGCGGACCGAGCACGATCGCACGCCGCCCTGGCTGCCACCACGTGGCGGCAACACGCTAGTTCACGCTGTTGACGCGTTGACAGCAGCACAGCGGGGTGGTCCTCCCCGCGGGTCTGGAGGAGGCATACCTCGCGGTATGGGTCGTTGGTTGACGGGAACAGAGCATGAGCGCTCTATGCGACTGCCGCTGTGTGGGCCACGTGAATGTCCTCGGTGTTGCTCGCAGGTTGGCCGTAGACGTCGACTGTCTCTACGGCCGGCCGGTACCCCAGCCGGTTTGGCGCGACCTTGGTTCTGGCCACGGTGCTGTGTGGGCGGTGCGGCCCTCCGCTCGTACCGCCCAGGCGTGACGCACATCGATCAGCCGTGCGCTCGAGTCAGGCAGAGGTGTATCGTTGGTGTATGTCACGCACCAACATCGATATCGACGACGAAGCGTGTCGAGCAGTCATGGAGCGCTACCGCCTGGCTTCCAAGCGCGACGCAGTCAATCTGGCCTTGCGGCGCCTCGCCGCGGAGCCGCTCGATGTCGACGAAGCTCGGCGCTTGCGGGGCTCGGGGTGGGACGGTGACCTTGATGAGATGAGGGCCAGTCGCGCCGGATGATCCTCATCGACACCTCAGCCTGGATCGAGTTCTTGCGCGACACGGGATCCACCGTGTGCAACGCCGTGGATGATCTCCTCGGAGCTGACCTCGCCATCTGCGATGCGATCAGCATGGAGGTTCTCGCCGGCGCCCGGGACGAACAGCACCTCGCCCAGCTGCGCGGCCTACTTGCTCGGGCCACGCTGGTGTCGATCGTCGCTGAGGACTACGACCATGCCGCTGCGCTCTACCGCACGTGCCGCCGCAACGGGGAAACGGTACGGAAGCTCATCGACTGTCTGATCGCGGCGGTCGCGATTCGCTCGAACGCTGCGGTCCTGCACGCTGACGCTGACTTCGCAGCCCTCGCCCGGCACACCGCGCTGGTCGCGCACGCCGACTCAGCCCGGTGACGAGCAACACCGCGCCGGCGTCCACGTCGCTTTCGCAGCAAGGTCCGGCAACAGGGTCGACGGGCGGGCACTCGCGCCGGCCAGATGAAGCAGCGGCTGCGGGCCGTCGATCGGACTGCACCCGGTGCGACAGTGGATCGCGACGGAACGGCTGGGACGTCGAATCGGATCAGCTTGGCCAGATGGCGTCGGTGTCGACGTGTGCGGCCCAGTTGGGTCCTGTGGCGGTTTCCGTGCCGTCGTGCCACCAGCGGGCGAGTCGGGTGTCGGCGTCGACGATGAGCACCCAGCTGATGCCGTAGTCCGTGGCGCGGGTGACCACGGCGGCCTCGTAGTCGGACTGGCGGCGGTTGGCGGGGGAGACGACCTCGGCGACGAGTTCCACGTCGGGGCCGATG
>JADLEF010000027.1 GCA_020846295.1 Acidimicrobiales bacterium | reverse complement strand
TCCAGATGCCGGCGTTGAGGAGGAGGGCGCAGGCGACGGCTGGCCAGTCGGTCGGGTCGCGTTGACGGCGCTCGCCGGAATTCCCCAGTTGTGCCCACCGAGTTTCCCCACTTGTGGGGTGTGGTCAGGGTAGTGGTTGGCGGGTGCCGGTGGTGGTGCGGCGGAGGGTGTTGTTGCGGGCGTGGTGGTCGCGGAGGCGGTAGCTGTCGCCGTCGAGGTTGAGGACGACGGAGCGGTGTAGGAGCCGGTCGAGCATCGCGGCGGCGACGGTGGTGTCGCCGAGGATGTCGCCCCAGGCGGCGACCCCGCGGTTGGTGGTGATCACGATGCTGGTGCGTAGGTAGCGCTGGGAGATGACTTGGAAGAGGGCGGCGGCGGCTTCGGCGGGTAGTGGGAGGTAGCCGAGTTCGTCGATGACGAGGAGGGTGGGTCCGTTGAAGAAGCGCATGGTGTAGGCCCAGCGGCCTTCGATGGCGGCGCGGTGGCAGCGGGCGGCGAGGTCGGCGGCGGTGGTGAAGTAGGTGCGGTAGCCGGTCTCAGCCGCCCGGCGGGCGAGGCCGACGGCGAGGTGGGTCTTGCCGACCCCGGGTGGTCCGATGAGCAGGATGTTGGTGGCGGTCTCGAGGTAGCGGCCGGTGGCGAGTTCGGTGATGAGGTGCCGGTCGACGCCGGGTTGGGCGTCGTAGTCGAAGTCGTCGAGGGTGGCTGGGGTGGGCAGTGACGCGAAGCGGAGCCGGCCGGCGAGGCGGCGGGCTTCGGTGGCGTTGACCTCGATGGCCAGCAACCGTTCAAGCGCCGCGGTGACGGTCAGTCCCTCGGCTTGCGCCTGGTCCAACACGACGGGCAGTGCCTCGGCGGAGGCGGTGAGCTTGAGGTTGGCGAGGTGGCCTCGGAGCTGTTGGTAGAGCGACGCCTCGCCGGCGGTCGCCGGCCGTGCGGTGTTGGTGGTGGTCATGTGAGGGTGTTCCTTCCGTTGGCGGCTTCGGCGTAGCGGGCGAGATCAACCACGGTCGCCTCCGGTGCAGGGTCGCCGCGCAGCACGGCAGCGGCCGCTTGGGCGGCAGGGCCGGGCGGGATGCGTTGCTTGGAACGATGCGGCGCCGAGTCGGTGAACGCGGCGAGGGCAGCGCTGTTCAGAGCGGTGACGTGGCCGTGATCCGCGATCACGACACCGGCGCCGTCGGCGGCGAGACGGTGCCGGGCGATCACGATCCCGCCGGCGGTCACGATGTCGAGATGACGGTCGCCGAGCCGGACGGTCACCGTCACCGCAGCTGCGGCGAGCTCAGGCGGAACCGAGTAGAAGTTCCCGCGATACGCGACCCGGGCGTTGGCTGTGACCCGCCGCTCGACGGTGACCGTGGCCGGGAACGGGACCGGCGGGACCGGCCGCAGCCGCTCACGCTGGGCGTGGGCGGCGACGCTGTCCCGCACGCCATCGATCACACGGGGGCGTTGATCGAAGCGGTCTTCGCAGAGCCGATCCAGGGCGGCCTGCGCTGCTTCGACGGTGACGTCGTCGCCGAGGGTGCGCCACCAACGCTGCGCAGCAGTGTGGTTGGCCTTCTCCACGACACCCTTGCGGTTGCCGTGCCGGGGCGGGCAGATCGCCACGGACACGCCGTAGTGCTTCACGACCGCCGCGAAGGACGCGGTGACCCGCCCCGACGCCGGGTGGCACACGGTGGCCATCCGATCGAAACGCCACAGTTGGGTGAGACCTCCGAGACGGCGGGCGACCCGGTCGAGACCGTCGATCACATGGGGCTGGTCCATCGATTCGGCCAGCACGCCACGCCAGCGGCCGCTGTGCGCGAGCGCCCCCACGAACAACAAGGCCGAGCGTCCCCATCCCCACGACGGCGGCGGATCCGGCAGCTCCAGCCAGTCCCACTGCGTTTCCTCGCCCGGCGGATGCTCTATCACCGCCGTCGCCCGACCCCGGGCCGGCCGGCACGCCTCACACGGCGGGCGCAGGCCACGGGCACGGATCTGACGGGTCAACGTCGCGTAGCTCTGCACGTAGCCGAGCCCGGCGAGCTCATCGCACAGCGTCGAGGACCACAGGTGCGGGTCCTCGACCAGCCGCGCTCGGACGTAGTCGACGAACGGCTTGAACGGGTCCTCCCCCGATCGGGCTCGTTCGCCGGCGACGCGGCCGTTCAAATACGCCCGGATCGTCTTGCGGTCATGACCGAGATGGCGGGCGATCGCAGAGATCGTCCACCCCCGGTTGCGGAGCGCGTGCGCGTCCACATCGTCCTCCCGTGTGAGCATGGAGACGGGGCTCCTTCGTGAGCTGGTGGTGGTCAGAGACCGTCAGCTTCGAGGGAGCCCCACCCCAGATGGTGGAGCCCAACGGGTGGGGAACTTCAGTGCGCAACTCTGAGGAGATTCACCTGAGCGTCGTCAGCGTTGGCACCTTGCTGTCGCCTCGTCCTCCGCGGCTGCGTAGACCGCCTCGTCGAGCACGGTGAGGTTCGCGTCGACGGCCGCGATGGCCATCTCGACGAGGTGATCTGCGACGGCGGGTTCCAGGCCGCGAGCGCGAGCGAACGTGCCGATCCTGCGGGGGATCTCGACCTTGGTTTCGGTCCCCATCTGCTCAGCGAGGACGAGGTCGAGTCGCTCGTCGCCGAGACGCTGCCGGCCTTCGGCTCGCAGCAGTTCGCCCACGAGCACGCTGGTGTCGACGACCAGCCGCATCAGCGGCGGCGCTTGGGCGAAACCTGTGCGACGAGCTCGTCCTCGGTCAGCCCCGTGGCCGCGAGCACCTCGTCAACGGCGTGGCCGAGTCGCCCGAGCGCCGCACGCCCGGCGCGACGGTCCTTCGCTGCGATCGGCACGAAGAAACCGATCGGCTCGCCGTGCCGCTCGATGACCAGCGTCTCGCCCGCGCTCATCATCTGTGTCGCCTGGTCTCGGAACTCCCGCACACCGACCGATCGCATGCTCGAACCTCCTCGTGTGACCACCACTGTAGCCACAATGTGAAGG
>JADLEF010000026.1 GCA_020846295.1 Acidimicrobiales bacterium | reverse complement strand
TGAACTGCTGCACCGGCCAGCTCCAGGTGCCGCCCGTGTTCACGGCGCGCGGCGGCTCGACCTGCACCTGGTATTGCGCCGCCACGTCGTCCTCGCCCCGGCGGCGTACGTCGGCCTCGACGGTCCAGCCACCGGCTGAACTGAGGAAGGCGCCCTCGGCGGTGAACTGGTTCCGGTCACCAGGCTCGAGGATGACCTCGGAGCGGCCGAGGGCGGGGTCGGAGGGGGTGAAGCGGAGCCGTACCCGGAGGATCTCGCCCGGTTCGCCGCCATCGCCACCCGCCAGCGCCACCACGAAGCGGTTGCTGCCGACGATGTTGGGCACGATCGCCAGCGTGCCGTTCAGGTCCCCGAGGGGGAGCGTCCGCTCGAAACCGGGGCCGATCGCGGCCGCGCGCGCGGAGGCGTCGGTGGCCGGCGGCGGCAGCTGGGAGATGCGGCCCGCGACCAGCAGGACCACCACGAGGACTCCCGCCTCGGCGACGAGGCCGCGCAGGACGCCGCGGGCGGTAAGGCGGCGGTGGAGCACCAGCGTGTTTACCGCTGCGAGCAGCAGGGCGACGGCGAAGAGCACCGTTTTGATCACGAGCCCCTCGCCGTAACCCGACTCCAGCCCGGCCCGCGTGGGCACCTGGGTGACCGCGACGAAGACGCCGAGGACCAGGACGAGAGCCGCGGACCCCAGCGCGAAGAGGCTGAATCGCTGGAAGACCTCGGCGGTGAGCGTGCGCTGCCACGCCTGCCAGGCGAGCGCGCCGAGTGCGCCCGGCCACGCAAGCGCACACCAGATGTGCACGGCAAGGGCGAGGGTGAGCCAGCCGTGCCCCGTCCCCGTTGCGGTGTGGCTGACCAGCGCGATGAGGAGCGGAATGGCCGAGGCGGCCTGGTTCATCAGCCCGAGGTGGAGGAGCGGGGTCTCGCCCGGTTTCGCTGCCACGGTCCGCGAGAACAGCACCGCGAGGCCACCCGCGGTCACGGCGGCCGCCGCCTGGGCGGCGTGGAGGAGCCCCTGCCGGGTGCCGAGGATGGTGCCGGCGTCAGTGGTGTCGAGCTGGCGAAACACGAACTCGCCGAGCACCAGGGCGCCCGTCGCCGCGAGCATGCCGCCGATGAATGCCCACCACCGCGCCGGCACTGCGGCGCCGAGGACCGCGAGCGTGCCGGGGCCGAGGAGCCCGGCGACCGCGAGCAGCATGAGCCAGCGGGCGATCGACCCGCTGAGCGGCGGCTCGTAGCTGCCGCTGTCGGCGCCCGCGAAGGCGGTGCCCGAGGGGACCGAGCCGTCAGCTTCGAGCACCGTGAAGGGATAGGCGCCGGTCAGGCTATGGCCGTCGACGGAGCTGAAGCTGGTCCACACGACGCTGTAGATGCCCGGCGGCAGGTCGCGCAGCGCGATCGACATTTGCGCCGGGTCGGGGCCGACGGACAGGGAGCCCTCGGCGAAGTCTTCGCCGCTGCTCGAGAGCACCTGGATCTTGCTCAGCGAGCCCTCGAGGGCCTCGGTGAACCAGAGCGTGACCTGCCGCGGTGCGGCCGAGAGATTGGCATTGACGGCCGGGTCGGACCGGACCAGCGCGGCGTGGGCCTCGACCATCGCCGGAAGCATCGCCACCAGGCCAGCCAGCGCCAGTACGAGCACCAGGGCGGGGATTCGGCGAAGCACCACGGTCATTGGTTCGAGCCTACTCGAATGATCGCGCTCGGGCATGCCAGTGCTACGGACGGCGCGGGCTTCGAGATCCACGCGTGCGGTGGGGCGGGTGGGCGCCGGGGGTTAGTGGCTGGCGGTGGTGCCGAGGGTTGCTTCGTCGACGCCGACCGCGACGGACCCGACCCGGTCGCCGTTGGCCTCGGCGCGCGTGCGGCGGTGGATGTGGATCGCCTGCCCGACCATGAGGATCCACAGCGCAACGACGGCGGCGAAGAACATCGTGACGATTGCACGGTCGGCACCGGCGATGACGGCAATGGTGCGGGCGTTGGTGAGCAGGATGATACCGGCGATCATCAGGCCGAGCCGTTGCGCCGGGATGATCCGGGTGAGCGCCGCGGCGATGGGTGCGGCGAAGATGCCGCCGGCCACCAGCGCCACGAACCACGTGAGGTTGATCCCTTCCCAGCCGAGCGCGATCACGAATCCGAGCGTGGCCGAGAGGGTGACCACGAACTCGCTCACACTGACGGAGCCAACGACCTTGCGCGGCCGGCCGGTCTTTGCGAGCAGCGTCGACGTGGTGATGGCGCCCCAGCCCCCGCCGCCGGTCGCGTCGACGAAACCGCCGACCAACCCCACGGGCGCAAGGAACCGGCGTCGCAGGTGGGTGGGGTTGGCCTCGTCGTTCGTCCGGTGTCGCGCGAAGCGGTAGAGGACGTACAGGCCGAGTCCCAGCAGGAGCACGGCGACCAGCACCTTCGCCTCGGTGACGGGGATGCGCGAGAGGAAGAACGCACCCGAGAAGCCGCCGACGGCGCCGGGTATGGCCAATGGGATGACGACCTTGCGGTCGACGTTACCCAGGCGCCAGTGGGCGGTGCCCGAAGCGGCCGAGGTTACGATCTCCGCCATGTGCACCGAGGCCGAGGCGATCGCCGGCGCAACGCCCGTGGCGAGCAGCAGCGAGGTGGAGGTCATTCCGTAACCCATGCCGACCGATCCATCGATGAGCTGGGCGATGAATCCGACGGCCGCGAACTTGAGGAAACGCTCCAAGCACCTCTCCGCGAAAAGAACTCAATAAACACTAGCGGATTACTGGTGTTTTCGCAAAATACGGCAGACCCCTGCGACCGCGACAATGCCATAACAGGACGCAGGTCGGCGCGACGCTAGCGGACGACGGCGACCGCGTCGATCTCGATGAGCATCTCGGGGTCGAGGAGACGGGCGCCGATCCCGGTGAGGACCGGCCTCACGTCACCGAACACCTCGCTGTGGGCGCGGGCAGCGCCGTCGAGGTCGAAGTCGGCGTTGAGGTACCAGGTCTCCTTCACCACGTGCTCCAGGCTCGCGCCATGCGCCTCGAGGATCAGCGCCATCTTCTCGTAGCAGATCTTGAGCTGCTCGTAGATCGTGCTGCCCTGGACCTTCCCGTCCCTGTCGGTCGACGTGAGCCCACTGGTGTACACCGTGTCGCCCACCCGGACCGCACGGCTGAAGCCCAGCTTCTCCTCGAGGGCGACACCGAAGCCGACGAACTCACCGCGCTTGACCGCCTGGAAGCCTTCCATCGCGAACCTCCTCCCCGGGCCGCAGACCCGGCCAGCGCATGATACAACGCGCACCGCCGTCCCTCACCGGCAGGCGGCGATAGCGTCGAACAGCGGCTGGCCGTTGCTGG
>JADLEF010000025.1 GCA_020846295.1 Acidimicrobiales bacterium | reverse complement strand
TTCCCGCAGCAGCTGCTCCTCCCAACGGCTCTTGCCGTGCAGCAGCGCCACCAGGCCGCCGGCCGCCGCCAGCCGCACGGGATGGTCGGCTCGCAGCCCTGCGCCGACGGCGAACAGCACCAGCCCGCTGTAGATCGGGTGCCGTACCCAACGGTATGGCCCGGTGGTGGTGAGCACGGCCGAACGGCGCGGCACCGGGTTCGGGCTGAGCGAGGCCCCCAGCCGCAGCGCCGCCACCACCGCCACCGCCAACCCGGCCCCTTCGGCCGCCAGGCCCACCGTCCGCAGCGCGATGGGCAGGGTGAAGCGCCGTGGCAACGGGACGAGCATCAGGCCGATGAGGACGAACTGCACCGCCACCAGCCCCCAGCCGACCAGACGGCGATGTCGCTCCGACGCCGGAGCGCTCACGCCGCCACCGCCCGCACGGCCCGAACCGCCAGGTGGCCCTCGGCCGTGTCGACGCGCATGGCGGTGATGCTAGGGCGCCCGGGCGGTACGGGCCGGTAGGCTCGCACTCGCTCGAACTAAGGGGGAACACGCCATGCACGATCTCGTCATCCGCAACGGCCTGGTCATCGACGGCACCGGCGCCGCGGGGGTGCGCGCCGACATCGCCATCGACGGGGACCGCATCACCGCGGTGGGCACGGTGGACGGCACCGCGACGCGCACCATCGACGCCGAGGGACGCATCGTGACCCCCGGGTTCGTGGACATCCACACCCACCTCGACGCCGCCGTCGCCTGGGACCCGGCCGCCACCTCGTCCTGCTGGCACGGCGTCACCTCGGCCATCATGGGCAACTGCGGTGTCACCTTCGCCCCGGTCAAGCCGGGCGACGCGGACTACCTGGCCAAGATGATGGAGTCGGTCGAGGACATCCCGGCCGATTCGATCCTGTCCGGCCTGCCGTGGGACTGGCGCACCTACGGCGAGTACCTCGCCAGCTACGAGCGGCTGCCCAAGGGCCTCAACATCGGCGGCCTGGTCGGCCACTGTGCGGTGCGCTACTACGTGATGGGCCCCCGTTCCCTCGACGAGGACCCGGCCATCGCGACCACCGAGGACATCGCCGCCATGTGCGATCTGGTGGACGAGGCCATGGCGGCCGGGGCGTTCGGGTTCTCCACCTCCCGCACCCCGGAGCACCGCGTGCCCGACGGGCGCAAGGTGCCCGGCACCTACGCCGGCACCGACGAGCTGTGCGCCATCGCCGACGTGCTCGGCCGCCACGCCCGCGGCGTGTTCGAGGCAGCGGCGGACGCGGTGCGCGACGGCGACCCGGCCTACCCGGTGGCGCACCGCGAGATCGGCTGGATGGAGGAGGTGTCGCGCCGCTCCGGTCGCCCGGTCACCTTCGGGCTGGTGCAGGAGCGCGACGATCCGAACGGGTTCCGCAAGCTGCTGGAGCTGACCGCGGCGGCCAACGCCCGCGGTGCCCGCATCCACCCGCAGTCCACCGCTCGACCGATCGGCGTGCTGTTCGGTATCGCCAACCGGACGCCGTACGACAAGTGCCCGTCCTGGCGGGCGCTTCGTTCGCTGACCGTGCCGGACAAGCTGGCCCGCCTCCGCGATCCCCTCTACCGGGCCCAGCTCATCGCCGAGGTCGACGCGGCGCCGCCCCGCCTGGCGCCGACCGATGCCTTCTACCTCGGGCCGGATCACGTCCGCTACCAGCCCGACACGTCCCAGACGCTCGCCGCCCACGCCATCCGGCGCAACTGCAAGCCGGTGGAGGTGTTCATCGACACCGCGTTGGAGACGGACGGCGCCGCGTTGTGGAGCTATCCGTTCCTCAACCACGAGACCCCGGCCATCGTGGAGATGCTCACCGATCCGAACGTGGTGATGGGCCTGGCCGATGCCGGGGCGCACGTGGGCCAGATCATGGACACCTCGCAGCCGACGTACTTCCTCACCTATTGGGTGCGCGAGCAGCAGCGGTGGACCCTGGAGGAGGCGATCCGCAAGATGACGAGCGAGACGGCCGCCCTGTTCGGGATCGCCGGCCGCGGCGTGCTCGCCCCCGGCGCCTTCGCCGACGTGAACGTGATCGACTTCGACAACCTGTCGTTGCCCGCACCCGAGTACGTCTACGACCTGCCGGGCGGCGCGGGGCGATACATCCAGCGCTCGGCCGGCTACGACTACACCATCGTCAACGGCACCGTGTTCATGGACCACGGCTCCCACACCGGTGCGCTGGCCGGCCGGATGCTGCGCAGCACCGACTGAGCGGTCGCCGGGCCCGGCTCGGCCGGGCCCGGCATCGTCAGTCCCGTTCAGCGCCCGGTGAATCGGGGCGCCCGCTTCTCGAGGAACGCGGTGCGCCCCTCTTCGAAGTCGGCCGTCTGGCGGGCGAGGTGCAGCGCCAGGCCCTGGTGCTCGTAGGCCTTGTCCACCGTCGCCTCCTCGTAGCCGCGGTAGACCGCCGCCTTGGTGTAGCCATAGACGCGGGTCGGCCCCTCGGCCAGCGCGGTGGCGAGCCGGGCGGTCTCCGCGCCCAGCTCGTCGTCGGCCACCACGGTGGTGACCAGTCCCCAGCGCAGGGCCTCGGCCGCCTCCAACGTCGGTGCGAGCAGCGCCCACTCCATGGCCTTGCCCACCCCGACGTACTGCTGCAACAGGCTCGTACCCGTGGCCAGCCCTCGGCGCACGAACGGCACGGCCAGCGTGGCCGACGACGCCATGACGCGCAGGTCGGCGGCGAGGGCGAGGTTGAACCCCGCACCGTGGGCGTGGCCGTTGATCGACGCCACCACCGGCTTGCCCATCGCCCGCAGCCGGGCGACGATGCGCGGCCACCGGCCCTCGCCCCGCACGTACTGCTCGATCGGATCGACCTTCAGCACCGGCCGCTCCCCCGGGGCGCTGAGCCCCCGCAGATCGTCGCCTGCGCAGAAGGCTCGGCCGGCGCCGGTCAGCACCACGGTCCGCACGGCGCGATCCGCGTCGAGCTCGTCGAGGACCGCCAGCAGTTCGACGCCCATGCGCAGGTTCAGCGCGTTGAGCACCGTCGGCCGGTTCAGCGTCACGGTGGCGACGGCACCGTCGAGCTCGACGAGGAGGTGGTCCCAGGACGTCATCGCGCTACAGCGGCTGGTAGACGGCGTCGCTGCGGTCCCGGGCCCCGGCGACGAACTGATCGCTCATCGAGCCCTCGAGCACCTGCACCGCGTCCCAGTCCTTGCGCAGGCGCCGCGTCCGGATCAGCCATCGGCCGCCGATGCGCTCGAAGTCGTCCACGTAGCGCCCGCAGAAGGTGATCAGCCGACGCTCGGGGGGTTCGGTCACGTGGTAGGCGACGACGTAGCTCTCCACCCGCGCCCGGTCGCCGTGCTGCTCGATGGCGACGTTCGAGATCCGGTGCTGCGTAGCGGCGTAGGTGGCGGCGAGGCTGGTCATGGCGAACGGGGCGAACCGCTCGACCGGGTAGGACTTCGCGGCGTAGCCCTCCAGCATGGCGCCCGGGTGGAACGCGGCGAGCAGCGCCTCCTCGTCGAGGCGGTCCACCCCCCGGCAGTAGGTCAGCAGCGCGGCGTTGATCTGCGCAGCGCAGTCTGCATCGGGCACGGTGGCGATGATCGGGGCCATGGTGGGTGCTCCTTCCGGGGCGTCGACTCGGATGAACGGGTCGCCGGCTGGTCAGCCGACGACGTGGTGGATGGGAACCGCTCGGGCGGTGCCGACGGCACACTGGCGACCGTCGCGGCCGAGGTCGATCAGCTCGACGGTGCTCAGCACGCCGGTATCCTCGACCCGCAGCGGCTGGGCCTGGGCTCGGAACGGGCCGGTGGTCGCCGGCGCCAGGTACGAGAAGTGCAGGTCCACCGTACGGGTCGGTACCTGCAGGACGCGCTCACCGCACAGCGTCGCCACCCGATCGAGCAGGGCGCCCATCGCTCCGCCCTGGATGGAGCCGAAACTGTTGTAGATGCGCTCGTGGTGATCGAGCTCGAAGGCGGCCTCGAGCGGATCGAGGCGGATCCCGTAGTACTGGTCGGGCGGCAGCCGCGTCTCCTCCTCCGCATGGGTGAGCTCGGTCCTGCCGACCTTCGGCGGCGGTGTCTGCGGCGTGTCGTCGCGGCGAGGCAGCCGGCTGAAGGTCACGTGCGCCACCCCGACCGGCCGCCCTTCGTCGTCGACGAGGCGGTTCTCCGACAGCACGGTGTTGTTGCCCACCCGCAGCGGGCGGCAGGTGCCGTGGATGCGGCCCTCGTGGGGCAGGTGGTCGAGGTGCAGCTTGAAGTCGAGCGTGGCGGTCCAGTCCGGGTGCGCGGCGCGGGCGCCGAGCAGCCCGGCCAGCAGGTCGGCCAGCGGGGTGATGGCACCCATGCGCACGCGGCCGCCCACGTCGAGGTGGTCGCCCAGGATCGGCATCGACCCGGACACCGTGCCGTCCTCGTGCAGCTCGTGGACGAGGCGGCTGTAGCAGAGGATCGAGCGGGGGTGGGGGTAGCGGCGGCGTGGGGCGCCAGGTTCACGGGCCATGGCCAGGCACCGTAACCCCTCACCACGCGGCGCGCAGGATCTCCATGACGTCGCTCGCCGCGGTGACCCGACGCGGGTTGGTGGCCAGCGCGCCGTCGCCGAGGACGTGCTCGGCGACCGCCGGGAGCTGTGCCTCGCTGACCCCGACATCGCGCAGCCGGGCCGGCAGGCCGACCTCCGCGGTGAGCGCCTCGACCGCGGCGACGAGCCCTTCGACGCCGTCGGTCCCCGCCGCCCGAGCGGCGTGCGCCAACGCGGCCTCGCAAGCCGGCCGGTTCCAGCGCACCACGTGGGGCAACACGATGGTCGACGCCACACCGTGCGGTATCCCGAGCCCGCCGCCGAGCTGGTGGCGAAGGCCCGCCACCAGGCCGACACCGACCGCGGCGAGCTGCGGGATGACCATGCCCACCGCGAACTGGCAGCGGGCCCGGGCCTCGACGCTCGACGGGCCGCCGTCGGGGTCGAGCGAAGGGGCGAGCTGGCTGCGCAGCACGGCGAGCGATGCGGCGGCCACTGCGTCGGACAGCGGGGTGGCCCGCCGCGAGCACAGGACCTCGATCGTGTCGGCCAGCGCCTTCATCCCGGTGCCGGCCCACAGCGGCGCGGGGGTGGTGGCGGTCAGCTCGGGATCGAGCACCACCCAACGCGGCGTGAGCTTGGCATCCCAGTAGAGGCGCTTGGCGCCGGCCTCGAGGTCGGTGATGCCGGCCCCGCCGGTGAACTCCGCCCCCGACAGGGTCGTCGGCACCGCGATGTGCGGCAGCTTCGGTGCGTCGAGCCGGGGGCGGCGGCTGGCCGCCGGGTCGCCGGCACGGTAGTTCGATCGCAGCTTGGCGAGGTCATCTCCCTCGGCCAGGACCAGCGCGATGCCCTTGGCCAGGTCCACCACGGAGCTGCCGCCGAGGCTCACCACGCCGTCGATGTCGAGCCGGCGGGCGAGCGCTGCGCCCGCGTGCACCGCTGGTTCCGGGGTGTGCTCGCGTGAGCCGTCGTACACGCCGGCCAGGTGTTCGCCGAGCAGCCCGCCGACGCGGTCGGCCAAGCCGCTGCGCACCCCCGACGGGGTGGTGACCAGCAGCGCCCGGTGGATCCCGCACTTCGCCAGCAGACCGGCGAGGTCGCGCGCAGCGCACCCGGCGCCGTAGACGATCCCCTCGCCGGCGGGGTGCAGGACCCGGCCGCCGAACGGGGCGGTTTCGCGGTCGGGTAGCGGGCTGTCGTGACGGGCGGCCATCGCCGGACCGTACCATCCGGCACGGTCCCGCGGCGCCGGGTTCAACCGTGGCGCAGGTGCGTCTGCAGCGTGCCGATGCTGCGGGCGATCTCGCTGCTGCCGTCGGCGGAGCGGGAGCCGCTGGCCACGATGGACTGCGCCGCGTCGGTCTGCTGCTGCACCGCCCCCGCCACGGAGCGCTGGTGCTCGGCGATGTCGTTGATCGTGGCGGTGACGCCGTCGAGGGCCCGGGTCGCCGACACCACGGCGTCGGCGATGGCGCTCACCTTGGTCTCGATGTCGTGCGCCGCGGTGGAGGTCTGCTGGGCGAGGTCCTTGACCTCGGCGGCGACGATGGCGAATCCCCGGCCGGCCACGCCGGCGCGGGCCGCTTCGATGGTGGCGTTCAGGGCGAGCAGGTTCGACTGTTCGGCCAGCGCCGCCACGTCGACGACGACGCTGCGGATCTCGCTGCTCGACTGGGCCAGGCGGGCCACGATCTCGCTCGTCCCCAACGTCTGCTCGGCGGCCGCCTCGGCCACGGCGGAGGATCGTTCGGCGGCACCGGCCACCCCGTACAGCGCCTCCTGGAGCTGCATCGCCGCCCGCCGGGTGGCGTCGGCCTCATCGCTGACCGCCCCCGCGCTGTCGAGCAGGGAGCGGACCTCGACGTCGACCGCGCCGTGCAGCCGTCGCAGCCGTTCGCTCTGGGCGGCCGCGTCGGCCTGGGCGGCGGTGGCATCGGCCAACGATCGGGCGAGCAGGTCGCGCAACCACGCCATCAACGACGCCATGGCGGTGAACTCGACCAGCAGGGGCAACCCGAGCCCGAGCCCGTTGCGCCAACCGAGATCGCCGGCGACGATCATCGCGACCATCGCCGCCGAGGCCAGCGCGTACAGCGCGCCGGAGCGGCGGTCCAGACAGAGCCCGATCCAGCAGAACACCATGGCGAAGATCAGCCCCTGGCGCAGCGTCGGCTCGCCGTAGCCCACGAGGAACGCCCCGAGCAGCGACAGCGAGCTCAGCGGTACGACGTGGAGGAACCCGCGCGGCAGACGGTCCCACGGGAGGATCCACATCCCGGCGGCGATGACGGCGGCCACCAGCCCGAAGGCGAGCAGCACCAACCGGCCCTGGAGGATGACCGCCGAGGCGAGCAACGTCCCCGCTGCCGCGGTGGCGTACATCATCGCGGCCAGGCGGCCGGCCAGCCGGGGCTCGTGCAACTGCATCACGTCCGTTGATCGGCTTGCGACGCTCCGATCTTGATCGCGTCCGTGCTCGGCCGCTCGACGCCGTCCGATGGCCGCCCGCCGGGCCCGCTCCCGTCGATGCGGAACAGCAGCACGGCGGCGTCGTCGCCGCTCCCGCTCGGGCGCTCGTGTTCGATGGCGCGGCGGATCTCCTCGGCGACGTCTCCGAGCGCGCCCGCACCGCCGGCGGCGAGCAGGCGGGCGAGGTCCGCCTCGCTGAGCGCCCGGTCGTCGGGTGCGTCGGTGAGCCCGTCGGTGTACAGCAGCAGCACGTCACCCGGCTCGATCCGGTGGCGGGTCACGTGGATGCGCGGCTCGACCAGGCCCAGCACGGTGCCGTGCCGACCGATGCCGCCCACGGAGCCGTCGGTCCGGCGCAGCAGCGGCTGCGGGTGGCCGGCCAGGGCGACCTCGATGGTCGCCCCGCCGTCGGCCGCCGGTTCGACGACCACGAGGCACACGGTGCAGAACGTGTCCGCCTCCAGCTCGACGATCGCCTCGTGCGTCCAGCGCAGCACGTCCACCAGTGACGTGACGTGTTGGGCGGCGGCTCGGATCGTGTGGCGCGTCGCGCTCGTCAGCGACGCCGCCTCGACACCCTTGCCGCACACGTCGCCGATGGTGATGGCCCAACGGTTGCCACCGAGCGGGAATGCGTCGTAGAAGTCACCGCCCACCTGCCCGTCGGTGTCCGCAGGCCAGTAGCGCACCTCCACCGTGCTGCCCGGCGGCGGGTGCAGCCGGCGCGGGAGCAGGCTCCGCTGCAGCGTCACGTTGCGGGTGCGCTCGGCCTCGTAGAGCCCTGACACGTCCGCCGCCAGCTGCTCGGCGCGCACGCGCCCGCCGACGACCCGGTCGGTGGCGCCGGCACCGAGCACCGACAACAGCAACCCTCCGACGCCGACGAACCAGGGCAGCTGGTGGGACAGCGCACCACCGAGCGGAACCGAGGTGGTGGTGACGAGGGTGAGGCGCTCATCGCCGAACACGACGGTGCTGCTCGCCGTCCGACCGCGGATCGGCACCTCGGCCACGCTGGCGTACAGCAGGTCCTGCTGACTCGAACCGTCGCCCAGGTACAGCGCGTAGTCCAGCTCGGCGAAGGGGCCGGCCGCCCGCGGACCGGAGGTGCGGCGGGGCAGCGCCGACTCGGCGTAGACCACCCTGGTCCCGCCGGCGGAGCGCACCGCGTAGCCCAGGCGTCGGTCGGCACCTTCGAGCAGTGGGATGACCGCCAGCTCGGGTGCGGCGACGGTCTGCACGAACATCTCCCGCACCCGGTCGGCACCGGCGGCGTGGAGCTGGGATGGCCCCGCCAGCGACCAGAGCGGCTCGGTGGCCTCGAGCTCGTACAGCTCGGCGGCCGCGAACGAACGCTGCTCACCGACCAGATCGCTGACCAACGCCCGGGCTGCGTCGCTGCCGTCGGGCAGATCGGCAACCCCCGCCGCGGCCAGCAACGGCGCCTGCACGGTGGAGATGGCTTGGTGCAGCACGAGCGCAGCCTCGTTGGTTCGCTGCTGCAGCAGACGCCGTTCGGTCTGGCCGTGCACGATCTGGGTCAGCACGCAGCCCAGCGCGGTGAGCGCGAGCAGCGCGACGAGCACGGCGAGGCCGGCTCGTCGCCCGGCGCCACGATCGGCGAGCGCCGCTCGCGCGGGCTGCCCGCCGCTCATCGGAGCGAGAGCGTCGCCCACACCGTCTTGCCGCCTGGGAACGGCGCTACGCCCCAGGCCCCGGCCACCCGTTGCACGATGTAGAGCCCCATGCCGCCGATCTGATCGGTTCGCTGGGCGCGCAGCTGGGGCAGCTCCGCTCCGGAGTCGGTCACCGCGATCTGCACCTCGTCCCCGGCGACGGTGACGCGGGCGACGACCTCCCCGAGCCCGTGCCGCAGGGCGTTGGTCACCAGCTCGCTGACGATGAGCTCGGCGTCGTCGCAGCGCGCCTCCCCTGCCCTGTGACCCACCAGCACCCGCCTGATCCAGTGGCGGGACGCCGCCACCGATGTCAGCTCCCGGGGAAAGACCCTGGTGGCGCGGGCGGAGCCGTGCTCGCTGCGGATCGCACCGGGCCCATCAACCATGGCCGGCGCAACCCGGCGCCCCGTCCTCGCTCAGGAACAGCGGCAACAGACCGGAGATCTCCAGCACGCGGCGAAGTGACGGCGACAGGGCGGCGACGGTGAGCCGGTCCCCGTGGTCGCGCCGCAGCCGGACCAGGGCGCGGATCCCGCTGGAGTCGGCGAAGGTCACGCCGCTGCAGTCCAGCAGCACGGAGCTGCCGGGCGCGTCGAGCAGACCACCGATCTCCTCGAGCAACCGCTGCTCGGCGGCAAGGTCCAGTTCGCCGTGCAGGTGGACCCGGTGCTGGTTCCCTGCGCCGACGGCCGGCACGTTCGAAACGTCCACTGCTACTCCCAGCATGACGAACTCGGTGTCGATGACAAGACCATCACACCATATCGCCCCGACGACGGTACCGAGAGCCGTCCTCGTTCTCCTCCGCTCACGAGCCGTCCATGCGGTCAAGAAACGGGAATCGTGCTGGATGGGAGCCAACGATCACGAGCGAGCGGCGCAACACTGGAGCATTCATTGTCCCTGCGCAACCTCTCCATTCTGACAATACCTGGCGGTATGCGCTCCATCCCGTCCGGGCTAGCGCGGGACCGCGGCGAACGCGACCGGCACGGTCAGGGGCTCGCCGGCGGGCGGCGCCGGCACGAGCACCGCGAGGTGCACCTCGACGTCGGGCCCTTCGTTCCACTGGGTGTGGGGCACCCCGGCCGGCAGCACCACGATCTGATGGCGTTCGGCCACCACCCGCCCGAGGGCGACCTCCACGTGGAGTCGCCCGTGGAGCACGAAGAACAACTGGTCGAAGGTGTGGATGTGGGTGGGCGGCCCCTCGCCGCCGGCGGCCACCTGGGCGGCGTTCACGACGCAGCCGGTCACGCCGAGCGACGGGTCGGCCAGGGTCTGCACCGCGAAGCCGTTCGGTCGGCTGCCGGCGGCGAACTGGGCTGCGTCCAGGGCGACGGCGAACGCGCCGTCGCCGCCGCCCGCCGCGGCGCCGGAGTCATCGGCGACCGCTTCGAACAGCGCGGCTCCCGCCGACGGGGCCGGCACCAGCAGGGCCAACGCCCGGGCCGGCTCCGTTCCGTCGTTGCGAACGCGGTGCGCCGCACCGGCGGGGACGAACACCACGCAGTCCGCACCGGCGGTCAGCACCCGACCGCCGACCTCGACGCTGAGGGTGCCCTCCACCCCGACCAGCAGCAGGTCCACGGCGGCGGCTCCCCAGCCGGGATCTGCGCAACGAGGCTGGTAGCAGCACCCGAGCGCGAGCACCGACTCGAGCTGAGCGGCGACCGTGACCTCGATCCCGGAGGGATCGCTGAGGTGGGCGGCGGGAGTGTGGTCGAGGCTGCGCACGTACTGCATCACCGGTCAGTATCGACCGCTAGGGTGCGGCCCGGCGAACCTCCGCCACGAGCACGTCAGGAGAGGGCATGCGGGTCAGCGAGTTGTTCGGGATCGAAGGCAAGGTCGCCATCGTCACCGGCGGCAGCCGGGGCATCGGCTACATGATCGCCGAGGGTCTGCTGAGCAACGGGGTGAAGACCTACATCACGTCGCGCAAGGCCGACGAGCTCAACGCGGCCCAGGCCGAGCTGTCCAAGGTGGGCGAGTGCATCGCCATCCCGGCCGACCTCTCCACCGACGAGGGCCTCGCCGGCTTCGTGGCGGCGTACACCGAGCGCGAGCGCGAGCTCCACATCCTGTGCAACAACGCCGGGGCCGCATGGGGCGCGCCGCTGGGTTCGTTCCCCTCATCGGGGTTCGACAAGGTGCTCGGCATCAACGTGAAGGCGCCGTTCATGCTGACCCAGGCGCTGCTGCCGCAGCTGAAGGCGGCCGCGACGGAGGAGGACCCGGCCCGGGTGATCATGATCGGTTCGATCGACGGGATGGTCGTGCCCATCGGGGACAACTTCTCGTACTCCGGCTCGAAAGCGGCGATCCACATGCTGGCGCGCCACCTCGCCCACAACGTCGTGGGGGACAACATCACGGTGAACACGGTGGCGCCGGGGCCGTTCCGATCGAAGATGATGGGCTACCTGCTCGACGATCCCGACAGTCGGGAGCGCATCGCCCGTCGCGTACCCCGCAAGCGCATCGGCACCCCCGCGGACGTGGCCGGAGCGGTCATCTACCTCTCGAGCCGGGCCGGGGCATGGCTCACCGGCGTGCTCATCCCGGTCGACGGTGGGCTGTCCACCCACGGCTGAGCGAGCCACCGCCGCGCCCCGCCCCCTGCGTCGCCGTACCATACCGACTGGCATGACGAGACCGACTGGCATGACGAGACCGACTGGCACGGCGCGACCGGATGGCATGGCGCGACCGGATGGAGCGGCGATCGGCCGCCGCTCGCACCGAATCGGTACCGATTCGGTGCGAGCCGGGCAGCTCAGCCGGCGAGGAACTTCTTGAAGCCCTTGATGCCGCCGGTGTAGATCCCGTTGACCATCTTGCTGGCCTCTTCCTCCGATGCGCCGGCGGGCTCGAAGTTGCCCTGCCATTCGATGTGGGTGCGGTCGCCGTCGGCGGTGAGCTTCACCGTCGACACGTACCGGGCGAACGGCAGGGGCCCGTCCACGATCGTGTAGCTGTAGGCCAGCGCGGCCGGGTCGAACCAGGTGAGGCGCTCCACGACGCTGCCGCCCGGCATCGCCAACACCCGATCCTGACCGAGGCCGCTGCCCTGCACCTCCGCCGGCTCGAGGCCGCGCATGTACTTGTGGATACCGCCGAAGTCGGACACGACGGGCCACACCTGGTCGGCCGGATGATCGAAGGTATCGGTGACGGTCACGGTGGTCATGGCCCCAGACCGTAGTCCGCGCCCGGCGATCGGGCGGCCCGCGGACCGCTAACGTGCCGCCATGAGTGATCGCGCCGCGCAGCGGGCCGAGGCGGTTGCCTCGGCCATGGAGGACATCCGTCGCATCGAGGCGGCCGGTCCGCTCGATCGGGACGTGCTGGCCCGGTTCCGGGCCCGGTTGCTCGAGCTGCTCGCGCAGCGGGCGCTGTTCCCCGCCGAGGACTTCCCGCCGCCCGAGCGGGGCGCGGCGCTGTACCGCATCGCCGAGGACCCCGACGGCCGCTTCGCCCTCTACGTCAACGCGTGCGCCGACCGCACCGACTCGCCGGTGCACAACCACACCACCTGGGCGGTGGTGTGCGGCTTCGAGGGCCAGGAACTGAACCGCTTCTACCGGCGACGCGACGACGGCACACCGCAGGAGACCCACCGCGAGGTGGTCGAGGCCGGCACCGGCGTGGCGATGCTGCCCGACGACCTGCACTCGATCCACATCACCGGCGGCGGCCTCAACTTCCACATGTACGGTCTCGCCCTCGACCGGCTCGACGAACGGGTCTACTTCAGCGAGCGCGAGCAACGCTGGAAGCCGATGGCGGCCATGAGCGCCATCCGGGAGGCCCGACCCGGCACGACGGTCGCGCCGTGAGCGGATCAGCGCCCACGCCGGTCCGCATCACTGCGCCGGAACTGCACGCGGCCCTGCTCGGCACGGCTGAGCTCGCCGTGCTCGACGCCCGGGAGCAGGGCCAGTTCTCCGCCCAGCACCTGTTCTGGGGTTCCTCCGTGCCGCTGTCGCGCCTCGAGCTGCTCGTGGCCGACCTGGTACCCCGGCGCGACTGCCCGGTGGTGTGGGTCGACGCCGACGGCGCGGCCGACGGACCGGCCGCCCGGGCAGCGACCCGCACCGCGCAGCTCGGCTGGACCGACGTGCGCATCCTCGACGGTGGCGTGGCCGGCTGGCCCGGCGAGCGCTACAGCGGGGTGAACGTCCCGTCCAAGGCGTTCGGTGAGTGGATCGAGCAACGGGAGCACACCCCGCACATCTCCGCCACCGACCTGGCCGCCCGCCAAGCGGCCGGGGAGCCCATCGTGATCCTCGACTCGAGGCCGATGCGGGAGTTCCGCCGCATGTCCATACCGGGTGGTGTCGACTGCCCGGGGGCGGAGCTGGTGTACCGGGTGCACGACATGGCCCCGGATTCCTCCACCACGGTGGTCGTGAACTGCGCAGGACGAACCCGTTCGATCATCGGGGCCCAGTCGCTGCGCAACGCCGGCATCGCCAACCCGGTGGTCGCGCTCGAGCACGGGACGATGGGATGGGAGCTGGCCGGGCTCACCCTCGCCCACGGTGAGACGGCCCATGCGCCGGACCCTTCGAGTGCGGGGCTGGCCGCCGCCACCGCCGCGCGCGACCGGATCGCCCGACGCTTCGGGGTCCGCACCGTGGACCGCGCCACCCTGGACGAATGGCTGGCGGCGGGCGATCGCACGACGTTCCTGCTCGATGTCCGTACCCCCGAGGAGTACGAGGCCGGCCACCACCCGGCCGCCCGCCACGCCCCCGGCGGACAGGTCGTGCAGGCCGCCGACGAGTACATCGGCGTGCTCGGCGCCCGCGTGGTGCTCGTCGACGACGGGCGGCTGGTCCGAGCGACGACGACGGCCTCGTGGCTGGTGCAGCTCGGCTGCTACGAGGTCGCAGTGGCCGACCCCGGCGATCGCGCGGCCACCGGGCCGTCGCCGTCCAACGCCTTCCTGCCCGATGCGGTGCCGTTCATCGATGTCGATGAGCTGGCCGGCGCGGGCCCCGACTCGTTCACCGTGCTGGACCTGGCCGACTCGCTGCGCTATCGCCGCGGCCACATCCCCGGTGCATGGTGGGCGGTGCGGGCCCGCTTCGACGAGGTCGATGTCGGACAGCGTCCGGTGGTGGTGCTCACCTCCCCCGACGGCGAGCTGGCCCGCCTGGCCCACGCCGACGCCGAGCTCCGATGGCCCGGCACCCGCGTGCTGCGCGGCGGCACCGCGGCGTGGACGGCCGCCGGTCGATCGCTCGAGCCCGGTCTGACGCGGTCCACCACGACGACCGACGACGTCTGGTACAACCCCTACGACGCCGAGGACGAGGCGGTGGCCCGCCAGCACATGCAGGACTACCTCGACTGGGAGGTGGCCCTGCTCGAGCAGATCGCCCGCGACGACCTGGTTCGGTTCCGCTCGTTCCCCGCCTGACGCGGCGCCCGCATGCTCAGCAGTACGGCCGGTCCCCGGCGATGGTGACGCGCTGCATGCGGCGCACCTGCGGGAAGTAGTCGGCCACGGCGTAGTGCTGGGTGCAGCGGTTGTCCCAGAAGGCCACCGAGTTGCGCTCCCACTTGAAGCGGACGTGGAACTCCGGTCGGGTGGCGACGTGCTGGTGCAGCATCTCCAGCAGCGCCTTGCCCTCCTTGCGCCCGACGTCCTTGATGTACTTGGTGAACGTCGAGTTCACGAACAGCGCCTTGCGGCCGGTCACCGGATGGGTCCGCACCAACGGGTGCTCCACCGGCCGGTGCTGCTGGTCGTACTGCTCGAGCTTGGCGTAGCCGTCCTCCTGGCGCAGGATCCCGGTGCGGAAGTAGTCCGGGTAGTGGTGCACCGCGGTGAGCTCCTCGAGCATCCGCTGCGTCGCGCCCGGCAGCGACTCGTAGGCGGCGTACATCGACGCCCACAGCGTGTCCCCGCCGACCGGCGGCACCTCGACCGCCCGCAGGATGGAGCCCATCGGCGGCTCGGCGTCCATGGTGACGTCGGTGTGCCAGGCGTCGATGTTGGGCGGCCGCTTCTCGTCGTTCTCCAGCAGGATGATCTCGGGGTGATCCGGCAGCGCCGCCGCCACCGAGTGCAGGTGCAGCTCACCGAAGCGGCGGCCCAGCGCCACGTGCTGCGCCGGGGTGAGGTCCTGCTCGCGGAAGAACAGCACCAGGTGTTCGAGCAGCAGATCGGTGAGCTCCTTGACCAGCTCCTCGGACGGATCGCGCAGGTCGACCCCCCCGACCTCGGCACCGATGTGGATGGTGAGCGGTCGAACCGACAAACCCATGGCCTGGCCCCCTTGTTCCTCGCTGTCTGAACGCTACCGCCCGATGGCGCCGGGCACCGGCCGGAACCGGGCCAGCGTGAGATCGCCCGACACGTCCTGGTAGCTGATCTCGACCGCCAGGCCCGCGGCGGGCTCGGTGTCCTCGAGCTGCGCGTACAGGCGCGGACCCTCCTCCAGCGTCACCTCCGCCACCGCATAGGGAACCTCGAACACGCCGGAACGGAAGTACTGGCGGTGGAAGCGCACCCACGCGGTCACCGTCCCCCGGCCGCTGAGCTCGACCCAGCGGTAGGCGCGCGACCAGCACGACGGGCACCACGGGCCCGGCGGCAGCCAGACGTGTCCGCACCCGTCGCAGCGCGGCGCCAGGAGCCGGTGCTCGCGCAGGCCGTCCCAGTGCGGCCGGTTCAGCGCCGTCACCGCAGGCAGCGGACCGCGGTAGGCGATCGGCTCCGGCTCGGCGCTCACGCGCCCGCCGCCCGGTAGAGGATGGCGTCGCCGTACACGTTGCCCCACTGGATGTGCGCGGCACCGGGGATCTGGCGGGCCCCGGCCTCGCCGCGCAGCTGCCGGACGATCTCCAGCTGGTGGTTCCATCCCAGGACGTGCGCCTCGGAGAGCAGGCCCCCATGGGTGTTGACGGGCAGCTCACCGCCGAGCTCGATGCGCCCGTCCTGGGTGAACGCAGCCGCTTCGCCGGGGCCGCAGTGTCCCCACCGCTCGAGCGCCGGCCACACGACGAAGGAGAACGCGTCGTAGGTGAAGAAGGCGTCGAGGTCCGCACGGTCGATCCCGGCCACGGAGAACAGGCTGTCCTCTCTGGCGCCGGCGCGCCACAGGCCCTCGCGCTGCTGGGCGACGCCGAGGCCGGGCCAGGCCCAGATGAACTCGTCACGCGCCACCGGCAGCGGCAGCACGGCGGCCAGCTCGACCGGCGGCGGCCGCAGGTCGCGGGCCCGCTCGGGCGAGGTGACCAGCACGCAGGCGGCCCCGTCGTTGATCAGGCAGTAGTCGAACAGCCGCAGGGGTTCGCACACGTAGCGCGACGCCTGGTGGTCCGCGACGCTGAGCGGGCTGCGCATGATGGCGGCCGGGTTCAGGGCGGCACCGTTGCGGAATGCGACCGGCACCGCGGCGAGCTGCTCGGAGGTCGCACCGAAGCGATCGAAGTAGCGCTGGGCCGCCAGCGCCGCACCGGCCCCCGGCGAGGTCATGCCGACGACCGGATCCTCACCGTGGCCACCGCCGGACTCGCGAGCACCCTCCTGGTCCTTGTCCCCGCCGATGTTGGGGCTCCGGGTTCGCTTGCCCTTGCCCGGCCGGCTGATCCCGGAGAACGACGCCGAGGCCAGACAGGCGACCACATCGGCCATGCCGCTCGACACCGCCATGGCCGCCTGCTGGATGCAGGTCGCCGTGAAGCGGCCGTGGGCCCAGGTCTGGGAGTAGAACCCCAGATCGAGGCCGAGCGTGAACGCCAGCGAGTCCGCGTCGGCCCCGGTCGGCGATCCGAAGCTCACGACCATACCGTCCAGTTCGGCGGGGGTCACACCGGCGTCGTCGAGGGCGTTGGCCAGCGCTTCGGCGGCGAGGTCGATGGCGGACCGGCCCGTCGACCGCCCGTAGACGGACTGCCCGATCCCGGCGATGGCGGCTCGCCCCGGCACGGCGCGGCGCGCCGCGGCACCCATCAGCGCCACTCGGCGACGAGCGCCCGCAGGGGCTCCTCGCCGATGTTGGCGATCGTGCCGCGGAACCCGTCGGGTCGCCACCAGACGTCGCCCGGGGCCTGCACGCCGCTGTGGGTCCCGTCGCCGTCACGCACCTGCACGGTGGCGACGGTCAGGAACACCGTGTAGGCGGCGAAGCCGTAGTCGAGCGACCCGGTGGACGCGCCCGGCGCCAGGTCCAACGCGTAGACCCGGACCCGGTCGCGTTCGAGGGCGAGCGTGTGGTGCGCCGCCTCGAGCGGCGACCCGCGGCGCAGCGGCGGGGAGGCCTTGATCTCCGCCCCGATCATGCGCATGGGTCCGTCGCCCACGTTGGTCACCTGGTGGATCAGCGGCCGGGCGCGGTGCGGCCGGCACAGGCACAGCCCAGCCGGCGCGTCGCCGGTGCGGGCCTCCTCGCTGCCCCACGTCCGGTCCTGCACACGGGCGTCGTTGATCGAGATGTACAGCGTGTCCTCGGTGTGGCGATGGAACAGCGTGGTGTCCCCCGGCGCCACCAGCACGTCGTACATGCGGATGTGCTCGTCCTCGAAGCGACGACGATGGCGCGGCTCGTCGCGCACCTCCACCCAGCCTTCGACGGGATCCATCAGATGGCCAGGTCCTTCACGTTGTAGTCCCGGATGACGCGCTCCCACGTCTCCTCCGAGAAGCGGAAGTCGTCCTCGAGACCGGCGAAGGGTACGTAGCGGTACGGCGTCTCCTGCGGGAAGCGCCGGCGCCGGGCGTCGACGGCCACCGCGATCACGGCCGAGCGGTCGAAGACGCGCTGCTCGTCGTAGGCGGGACCGGCCCCCCAGCGCAGGTCGTCGGGCCGGATGGAAAGCTTGCCCTGCACGTTGAGCACCGATGCCCGCCGGTGGAAGCCGAAGGTGATGGACACCCGCGGGTCGGGCGAGGTGTTGGCGAACGAGCCGTGCAGCGCCTGGCGGTTCACGATGGTGGCGTCACCGGGGTTGCACAGCAACGGCACCGCGTCGGGCAGGAGGTCGCTGCCACCGTTGGCGGCAACGGCGGCCTTGATGTCCACCTTGCCGAGCTTGTGGGTGCCGGGCACGACCCACAGCCCGTTGGCCGCCGTGGTCCGGTACAGCTGCACCTGGAAGTTGAAGCCGTGGATCCCCTCGTCCCAGTTCGGGTTGTCCCAGTGGGTGATGCCGTCCTGGTGCCACGCCACCGAGCCGCCCAGGCCCGGCATCTTCACGAACACCGCGTCGGTGTACGGCACGACGTCCTCGCCGTTGATCGCCTCGGCGATGGCCAGCAGGTCCGGGTGGCCGTAGAGGCGCAGACCAGCCGGCATGGACTGGCACATGCCGAACATCAGGTACGGCACGCTCTCGGGCGCGTCGGGGTCGGGCACCGGTTCGGTCATCTTGTGCGGGTGTCGTCCGCCGAGGGCATCGGTGCCACCCCACGGGTCGGACAGGGGGCGGACCAACAGGTACGGCTCGATGGCGAACTCCCGCCCGTGGGCGGGGCGGCCCCGGGCGTCGAGCACGGCGCCTTTGCGCACCGGCGCCCGTTCGATCATCTCGGTGGCGTCGGCGCGCAGCTCGGCCAGCTCCGCCTCCCCCACGACGCCCTCGAACACGTAGAAGCCGTGCGCCCAGTAGGCGGCGAGGATGTCGGGGTGGAGCTTGCCGCGCCCGTCGTAGCGGACCGGGCCGCGGTTGCCGAGCGCCCGGGCCCGGGCCTCACCCTCGCGCAGGTACTCGGCCATGGCCGCGGCGTGCTGCTCGCGGGTCACCTCGATGACGGCCTGCTCGGTGTTCATCACGCAATCCCCCCGGATCGACGGTCCCTGCGGTCGGGTAGCCGGTGCCGGCCAGCGTAATCGGCCCGGCGGGGACCGGTAGTGTGCGCGGCATGCAGCTGACGGCCGATCAGATCACCCAGTTCCAGCGAGACGGCTACCTGTTCCTGCCCGAGGTGTTCTCCCTCGAGGAGGCCAAGGTGCTGCGCGACGAGGCCGACCGGCTCTACGCCATGGACCGCGAAGAGGTCTGGCGGGAGAGCACCGGCGCTCCCCGCACCGCGTTCGCGGCGCACACCTACTCCGAGCCGTTCCGCCGTCTCGGCGCCCACCCCCGGCTCATCGAACCGGTCGAGCAGCTGCTCGACGGCAAGCTGTACATGCACCAGTACAAGGTCAACGCCAAGGCCGCCTTCGACGGCGAGGTGTGGCAGTGGCACCAGGACTACGGCACCTGGCAGCGCGACGACGAGATGCCCGAGCCCCTGGCGATGAACATCGCCGTGTTCCTCGACGAGGTCACCGCCGCGAACGGGCCCCTGCTGTTCATCCCGGGCAGTCACCGCGAGGGCGTGTTCGAGGCGGGCCACGACCTGGCCACCACCTCCTACCCGCTGTGGACGCTGGACCGCGCCACCATCACGCGCCTGGCCGAACGGGGCGGGATCGTCGCCCCCACCGGGCCCGCCGGGTCGGTGATCATGTTCAGCGGTCTGCTCGTGCACGCCAGCCCACCCAACATCAGCCCCTTCGGTCGGGTCATCGTGTACCTGTCGCTGTGCCGGACCGACAACCACATCCGCCGCTTCAAACGGGCCGAGTGGATCGCCCACCGGGACTTCACGCCGATCGAGTCCCTGGCCGACGACTGCCTGCGCGAGTTGGCGGAGGCCCGATGAACCTGCATCGCCTCGCCGTCGATGCCGCCGCCGCCGGCCGCCCTGTCCGGGTCGGGCTGATCGGCGCCGGCAAGTTCGGCTCGATGTTCCTGGCCCAGGTGCCGTACTCACCGGTCCGCGTCACCGCCATCGCCGATCTGGACATCGCCCGAGCGCAGCGCGCCTGCCGGGAGACGGGCTGGTCCGACGCCCAGGTGGCGGAGACCGCCTTCACCACCTCGGCGGACGAGCTGCTCGCCCGCACCGACGTCGACGTCGTGGTCGAGGCCACCGGCAACCCGGTGGTCGGTGTCGAACACGCGCTGGCCTGTTTCGCGGCGGGCAAGCACCTAGTGGCGGTCAACGTCGAGGCCGACGCGCTGGTCGGGCCGCTGCTGGCCGAGGCCGCCGCCGAGGCGGGGGTGGTGTACTCGCTGGCCTACGGCGACCAGCCGGCGCTGGTGTGCGAACAGGTGGACTGGGCCCGCGCCTGCGGCTTCGAGGTGGTCGCCGCCGGCAAGGGGACCAAGCACCATCCCAGCTATCACCGGTCGACGCCGGACACGATCTGGGACCACTACGGCATCACCGCCGAGCAGGCCGCGGCGGCGGGCATGAACAGCCAGATGTTCAACAGCTTTCTCGACGGCACCAAGTCCGCCATCGAGATGTGCGCCATCGCCAACGCCACCGGGCTGGCCGCCCCGAGCGGCGGGCTCGCCTTCCCGCCGTGCGGCGTGGACGACCTGCCGCACGTGCTGCGCCCCCGGGCCGACGGCGGCATCCTCGAGGCCAAGGGAATGGTCGAGGTGGTGTCCTGCCTGGAGACGGACTTCCGCCCGGTGCACCGCGACCTCCGCTGGGGTGTGTACGTCGTGCTGGAAGCACCGACCCCCTACGCCGCGGCGTGCTTCGCCCAGTACGGCCTGCGCACCGACAGCACCGGTCGCTACGCGGCCATGTACAAGCCGTTCCACCTCATCGGCCTCGAGCTCAACCTGTCGGTGCTGTCCGCCGCGCTGCGCCGCGAGCCCACCGGCCGCCCGCAGTCCTGGCAGGCCGACGTGGTGGCGGTGGCCAAGCGGGACCTGCGCGCCGGCGAGCTGCTCGACGGCGAGGGCGGCTTCACCGTGTACGGCCGGTTGATGCCGGCGGCGGACTCGGTGGCGCTCGGGGGGCTGCCGATCGGGCTCGCCCACGGGGTCGAGCTCGCCGCCGACATACCATCCGGTACGGTATTGCGGTGGGCCGACGTCGTGCTCAAGGAGGAGCGAGCTGCCCATCGCCTGCGCCGGGCGTTGGAGGCGACGATCGCCGGCGCCTGATCTCGCCCTCGGCGGCGCAGTCAGCCCAGGATGAGCGCCCACGGGTCCGGCGTGGGCGGCATCGGCACCTCGATCAGGGCCGGGCGGTCCGCCTCGATGGCCCGGCGCAGCGCCACCTCCAGCTGCGTCGCATCGTTCACCTGCTCGCCGTCGGCGCCGAACGAACGAGCCAACGCCACCCAGTCGGGGTTGGTCAGCTGCGTGCCGACCGACACCCCGTCGAACTGGGCCTGGTGCATGCGCCGCACGTTGCCGTAGGCGCCGTCGGAGAACACCACCACCACGACGCCGAGCCGCTCCTGCACCGCGGTGGCCAGCTCGGCCAGGCCGTAGCCGAACCCACCATCACCGGTGATGGACACCACGGCGCGGTCGGGGTTGCCGACCTTGGCCCCGATCGCGGTCGGGTAGCCGTAGCCCAGCGTGCCCTGGAAGCCGGGCCACAGGTAGCTGCGGGGATGGTGCACCGGGTAGCCGACCATCGACACGTAGCCGACCTGGGTCAGCTCGTTGACCAGGATGCCGTCGTCGGGGATGGCGCGCCGCAGCGCCTGGCAGTACGACCACTGCGGCTCGAGGCGGGCGAGCGATGCCTGCTCCCGGGCCCGCGCGGCGGCGAGCTGCTCGGTGGACGCCCAGCACGGACGGTCGGCACCGTCGAGCCGCTGGAACAGGGCGGCCAGCCCGGCCCGGGCGTCGGCGGCGATGGCCACGTCCGCCGAGCGCGGCGGACCGAAGTCCTTCTCCTCCAGCGTCAGGTGGATGAGCGTCGCCCCCTCGGCGACGGTGAAGGCCCGCCCTCGCTGGGTGAGCCCCCGGCTGCCGACCAGCAGCACCACGTCGGCGTCTGCCATCACGTCGCGTCCGGCGACGGGGAGCAGGGCCAACGGGTCACGGTCGTCGACCGCGCCGCGTCCGTTGGCCGTGGTGGTGACCGGAGCGCCCAACCGTCGGGCGAGCGCGAGCAGTTCTTGGTACGCCTCCCCCGCCACGACGCCGCCACCGGCGACGAGCATCGGTCGCCGGGCAGCGCCGAGCCGGGCGGCGGCATCGTCGAGCAGTGCCGGGTCCCCGGCGGGCGCGGCGACGGCGGGGGTGACCGCCTCGAGCTCGGCCGCGGTCAACCCGGAGAGGATGTCGGGGGGAAGCTCCACCACCATCGGCCCCGGCCCCTCGGCCAGACGGGCCATGGCGTGCCGGATGGCGCCGGGCACCCGATCGGGGTCGGTGACCAACTCGGCACCACGCGAGAGCGTGCGCAGGATGCCGCTCTGATCCGGGATCTCGTGCACCATGCCGAGCCCCTTGCCCAAGCCGCGGGTGGGAAGCTGGCCGGCGATGAGCAGCACCTTGGAGCACACCGACCACGAGGTGACGAGCCCGGCGCCCGCGTTGAGCACGCCGGGCCCCGGCACGACCAGACCGACGCCCACCCGACCGGTGGTGCGGGCATAGCCGTCCGCTGCGTACGTCGCGGTCTGCTCGTGGCGGGTGGGCACGAAGCGCAGCCGATCGGTCACCTTCGACAGCCCGTTGGTGGCGTAGTCGAGTTGCACGCCGGGGATGCCGAACAGGTGGGTGACGCCCTCTTCGACGAGCTGGCGAGCCATCGCTTCGCCGCCGGTCATCTTGTCGGTCATGGCTGCCGAGGATAGCGAAACGGATCGATCACGACGCTCGGGCACCGTGCCGTCCCCTCTGGTACCGTGCCATCCCGTTCGGTATGGATACCGTGCCGGACGCGATCGACGCTCGACGTCGGCATGGGGTAGGTTACCCCTGGAGACGTGACAATCGTCACGCTTCGGTAGGAAGTTCGTCGTGCGGGCTGGGGGCGTCGCACAGGGGGAGGAACCATGAGTGCTGGCCGCACACGCGTCGGAGCCCTGGGCGCGGCATTGTCCGTCGCGCTGATCGCGGCCGCCTGCGGGGGTGATGACGGCTCGGCAGGAGACGACGCGGCCACCGCCACCACGGACGGCGCAGCACCGGCGACCACCGAGGCGCCCACGGAGACCACGAAGGCGCCGACCGGGACGACGGAGCAGCCGAAGGCCACACCGGAGCCCACCTCGATCGAGGAGTGGGAAGCGCTGTGGGCCGAGGAGCGCGCCGAGGTGGTCGAGCGCATCAAGGAGAACAAGTGGGGCAAGACCGCCGACGGCACGAAGGTCGTCGGGCCGGAGGGCTTCACCATCGACCTCACGGCGTGTCCCGCCGGCTGGAGCGACACCCAGGGCCTGACCGACACCGAGATCAAGATCGGCAACCCCACCGCGCTGTCCGGCACTGCGGCCGACTTCGGCAACATCTCCAAGACGACGGCGGCCTGGTTCACCTACCTGGGCGACAATGGGGCCTTCAAGGACTCCACCGGCAAGACCCGCAAGATCAACTACATCGTCAAGGACGACGGCTACGACGCGACCAGGACCATCCCGCTGGTCGACGAGCTGCTCGACAGCGACAAGGTGTTCGCCGTGCAGACGCTGGGGACCCCGGCCGGGTTGAAGGTGTACGACAAGATCAACGACGCCTGCGTCCCGCATCCCTTCGAGATCAGCGGTTCCCCCGCCTGGGGTGATCCCGAGCAGCACCCGTGGACGACCGGCTCGCTGCTGTCCTACCTGACCGAGGCGGTCATCTGGGGCGCCTTCATCGATCAGCACATCGATGAGTTCACCGCTGACGGCGGCAAGGTGCGCATCGCCGCCCTGGTGGCCGAGAGCGACTTCGGCGCGGCCTACGAGAGCGCCATGCGCTCGGTCATCGCCAGCTCGCCCAACAAGGACAAGATCGAGCTGGTGACCGAGAAGCTGCCGATCACCGCGCCGACCATCACCGACGCCATGACCACGCTGGCCTCCAAGGAACCGAACATCTTCATCACGATGACCGGCGCCGTGCAGTGCACCCAGATCATCAACGAGGTCGCCAACAACGGCATGGACGCCACCCTGAAGTACAAGTTCATGTCCTCGGTGTGCAAGAGCTCCGCCTACGTCGGCAAGGACAAGGTCGGCGGTGACGGCTCGCAGTCCAACGGCTGGTACATCGTCGGCGGCGGCCAGAAGGACATCGTCGTCGCCGCCGAGCAGGGCGACGCCTTCTCCAAGTGGGCGGTCGACTTCCTTGCCGACAACGGGCTCGACGCCAAGCTGTCGAGCAACTTCGGCAACGGCTTCTACCAGGCGTGGATGTGGACCCAGGTCCTGCAGATCGCCGGCGAGCTCGACGGCGGGCTGACGCGCACCAACTTCGTCACCGCCCTGCGGGCCTTCGAGGGCACCAGCCCCGTGCACCTGTCGGGCATCAAGATCAACCTCAACGGCAACGCCGACGGCTACCCGCTCGAGGGTTCGGACCTGTCGGTGTACGACTCGGCCAAGCAGAGCTGGGTCGTGCAGGGCAACATCATCGAGCTGTCGGGCAAGTCGCCCAACTGCACCTGGGATCCCAGCGTGAACTCCTGCGGCTGAGCCGGCCGCCAGGATCGGTCCGGGTGGTCGCTGAGGTGCAGCGGCCACCCGGCACTCGAGCAAGGAGCAACGAATGACGGTGTTGGTGACGGGCGGGGCAGGGTTCATCGGCGCAGAGGTGGTGCGCCTCCTCGTCGAACGCGGCGACGAACCGGTTCACGTCACGTCCCACAGCGGCAACGTGCAACGCCTGCACGGTGTGACCGATCAGGTCACGCTGCACACGCTCGATCTCGC
Organism: Acidimicrobiales bacterium; assembly: GCA_020846295.1. GTDB lineage: Bacteria > Actinomycetota > Acidimicrobiia > Acidimicrobiales > CAIXPF01 > CAIXPF01. Next base: position 9,409 of record JADLEF010000025.1, on the reverse strand, counting down.
CGACCCTGCACAGATCGATGCGTTGGTGGCCGAGGTACGGCCCCGGGCCGTGTATCACCTGGGCGCGATGCTGTCGGGGCCGTCCGAGCAGGACCCGCAGGCGTGCATCCGCACCAACGCCTACTGCACCCACGCGCTGCTCGAGGCGGCCCGCGTCAACGAGGTCGAGCAGTTCTTGTTCGCCAGCAGCATCGGCACCTTCGTCGGTTCGGACACGCCGGAGGGCCCCCGCACCGACCGCACCCTGCAGCGGCCCGATGTGATCTACGGCGTGACCAAGGTGTTCGGCGAGCAGCTCGGGCGGTACTACCGCAAGAAGTACGGGCTCGACTTCCGCGGCATCCGCTACCCCGGCATCGTGGGGCCCGGGGTCACGACGTGGAGCCTGGCCCAGTGGACGTGCTGGGTGATCGAGAAGCCTGCGCTCGGCGAGCCGTTCACCGTCTGGACCGACCCGGACACGCGGATCACGCTCGTCTACTTCAAGGAGGCGGGCGCGGCGATGGTGCAGCTGGCCGACGCGCCGCTCACGGCGATCGAGACCATCAACTACAACCTCGGCGGCGTACAACCCACGCCGAGCGCCGGACGGTTGGCCGACGCGGTGCGGGCGCGCGTTCCCGGAGCCAGGATCGACTTCGAGCCCGACCCGGCCATCATGGCGTTCTTCCCGACCTTCCACGAGCTCGACGACTCGTGCGCCCGCGCCGAGTGGGGCTGGTCACCGCGCTTCGACCACGAGGCCATGATCGAGGACTTCCTCGCCGAACTGCGCGACCATCCCGAGCGGTACGGCTGAGCGCCGGGTGGCGCGCCCGGCGGCTCGGTGATCAGGTGGTGAGGAGGAGGTCCCGCAGACGTTCGACGCCATCGAGGTCGAGCCCGACCACGGTGGCGGCAGCCTCCCAGGTGCCGTAGGTGCCGCGCACCGCGTCGACGAAGCCGATGAGCGCCTCGACCGGAGCCTCGAACGTGGCGGGCGGGCGGCTGGCCAGGATCCGCTCGGCGTCGGGCCGGGCCCGGATCTTCTCCAGCGCCTTCGCCATGTTGGCCTGCGACAGGGCGTAGTCCGCCACGATGGTCTCGTCGTCCACCCCCAGCACACCGAGCAGCATGGCGGCCAGGATGCCCGTGCGGTCCTTGCCGGCCGCGCAGTGGAACACCAGCGGGTGGTGGGCAGGGTCGGCGATGTAGGCGAACGCTTCGGTGAGGGCGGGTCCGCCGCGCTCGAACATCTTGAGGTAGCTGCGCGCCGCGATCGGCCGCTCGTCCGATGCCTGGCGCTTGATGCGGGTCTCGTCGACCATCGGTAGGTGCACACGGTGGGCGCCGACGGCGGCGTTGCGCTGCACGTAGTTCTCGTTGCCACCGCCCTCGCGCCGGCCGTACTCGAAGGCGGTGCGCAGGTCGATGACGAGGCGCAGGCCGACCTCGTCGCGCAGGATCGCCACATCCGCATCGGTGAGGCGCAACGCGTCGGAACGGAAGATGCGCCGCCAGCGCACGGTGCGGCCGTCGGCGGCGGCGTAGCCACCGAGGTCGCGGAAGTTGCTCGGGCCCGACAGGCCGCAGTCACGGATCATGCGATGGTGGTGATCCGGTAGGCGCGGGCGGCGCTGTCGTGGAACAGATCCCGCCGCTCCTCGGCCGAGTACGGCTCGGCGATCCGCTTGAACGTGTTCCACAGCACGGCGTAGCTGACGCACCGCTTGTCGACCGGGAAGTTCGACTCGAAGAAGCAGCGCGACGGGCCGAAGGCGTCGATGCAGAAGCGGATCTCGTCCTGCCAGGGGGCGGCCAGCTGTTCGGAGGTGGGCGGCTTCGGGTCCCGGTCCCAGCGCAGGCCGTACATGGGCATGCCGATCCCACCCAACTTGAGCACCACGTTGGGGCAGCCGGCCAGCTCCGCCATCGAGGCCCGCCACTGGGCGAGCACCTCGCTGCGGCGGTCGCGGTAGGGCCCGACCCCCAACGGCGCACCGAGGTGGTTGCACACGATGGTGGTGCCCTCACAGGCCCGGGCGGCGGCGGCCAGCTCCGGCAGCTGCGGGTGGTACACCATGGTGTCGAAGCTGTACCCGCGCTCCCCCAGGCGTCGGATGCCGGCTCGGAACGAGTCCTCGGCCAGCATCGCGTGGCCCTTGCCCATCGCCAGCCGCTCGTCGTCGTCGTGGGCGACGATGGCCCGGATGCCACGGAACCGCCCGCCGCCGGCCGCTTCGTGGGCGTCGAGCGCCTCGTCGAAGCGGGGGTGTTGCGGATCGGCGGTGCTGACGATGGCGGCGATCTCGGCCTGCCCGGACGCCGCGCTGCGCTCGGCCTGGGCGGCGACGAACTCGGTCTCCCCCACCGAACGGAGGTGCTCGGGCCCGTCGGTGCGGTACTCGGCGCCGCACTCGAGGAACACGGTGCGCACGACGTTGTGGCCGGTGCCGGTGTCGGCGTGCAGATCGTCGAGCGTGTACGGCCAGCCGGTGTGGCCGGTGTCGAGCCACAGGTGGTGGTGGGCATCGCAGATGGGCAGCTGCGGGTCGAGCGCGTCCTCGTGGACCTGCGCGAGCCAGGCGAGGTGGGCGGTGCCGGCGTCGTTCATGGAGCCGGACACTAACGTAGCACGATCGGCGGGGGCGCCGACGCACGTCGGTCGGTCCTTCCCGGTCGGCGGACCCCTTGCTCTGGTCCGACGCCGCCGCGGGCGGATCGGGGCCGCGTCTTCAGCTCACGGCGTCGCCAACAGCGGCTGCTGGGTGGTGTGCACCTCGAGCGGATCGCCCACCCGGATGACGGTCCCTTCAGCGGCGATGGCGCAGGCGACGCCGAAGAAGCTCGTGTTCTCGAACACCGAGCGCAGCCCGCGCGACATGCCGGGCGACGAGACGCTGCCCCAGCGGTGCGCCTTCAGCACGACGGCCGGCTCCTTGCCCCGCTCGGCGCTGTCCTGGTCGATCTGGGGCACGGCACAGCGCGGCCAGGGCAGCAGCGCCTCCAGCTCGGCCGCGCCCACGGAGAACGTCTTCCAGGTGTCCTCGGCCCACGGTGTGTCGCTGTCGACCACGATGTTGGGCCGGAACCGCTCCATACCGAACGGTTCGGCGGCGCGCGCCTGCAGGAACGCCAGCGAAGCCAGGTTCGCCACCAGCACCGGCGCCGCATCGGCGAAGCTGACCGGCTGCTGCGGGACGAGCTTGACGTGTCGGGCGTCGGGCCGGGTCAGCGCCACCAGCCGGCACTCGCGGTCCAGCACCGCGGACAGCCAACGGGCCGCCGCGTCACCCGCGTCACCCACGGGCACCTCGTCGCCGAGCAACGCCCGCACGGTGCGGTCCTCCTCGGTGGGGCGGGCCACCTCCAGCGGATCGTGACCCGGAGCGCTCAGCCGCAGGCCGCCCGCGATCGGTTCCGGCGCGATCAGCGCCATCCGGCGCTCCTGGCGCTGGGTGAGGCAGGCGCCGTCGGCGTCCACCACCTGCCACTCGCGGTCGCCGACGAGGCCGTGCGCGGCCACCGTCGCTTCTTGCAGCTCGATCCGGCGGCACGACTTCACGGGGTGGATGTGCAGGGCGGCAACGGTTCCGGCGGTCATGGCGCGAAATCTACCGCCCCCCTGCGGCCGGTGGAGCCGGACGATCCTGCAGGGCCAGCATCTCGAGGGCGAGCCCGTAGCCGAGCAGGTCCTGCATCTGCCGCTTCAGTTGCTCGGTGAGCATCGCTCGCGAGTAGCGCAGCACCAGATCGGATCGGGAGGCGAGCTCGGTGGCGAGGGCGCGGGCCCGTTGCAGCAGCTGCGCATCGGGCACGATCTCGAAGGCCAGGCCGAGCTGCAGGGCCTCCTCGGCCGAGATGGTCTTGCCGGTGAGCAGGTAGGCGCGACCCCGGTTCGCCCCGAGCAGCAGCGGGAACACCACGTGCATGCCGTCGCCCGGCACCATGTCGGACGGGAAGTGGGCAGAGTCCTGGAACTGTGCTGTCGCCGCCACCAGGACGATGTCGGAGAGCAGGGCCAGCTCGCAGTGGCGCATCGCCGGGCCGTTCACTGCGGCGATCACCGGCGCGTTGATGCTCAGCAGGTTCATCAGCAGCTGCTTGCCCTCCCACAGGATCCGGTCTGCGGCGGCGAGGGGCAGCCGGTACGGGATCGACGAGGTGGAGGCGCTGGAGGCCACCGGACCGGAGAACACGTTCCCCGTACCGGTCAGGATGACGACCCGGTTGGCGTAGTCCGACGCCACCGCGGCGAACAGGTCCGGCAGCTCGCGGTGCGGGCCCAGGCCCCACTGCAGCGGACCGCCGTCGCTGTGCAGGCGGCTCTCCAGGATGCCGGCGCGGCGTTCGAGCACGGCGTGCTCGAAGCGGTGCTGGTACTCGGTCAGTTCCATGGTCCCCCCGGGATCGTTCGCGCCGGAAGCCTGCCACAGGGAAGGGGCGCTACTGTCCGACCATGGCTGTACCCGGAGCTGTCCGCGACCCGTCCTCGATCGACACCTCGGAGATCCGCGTCGGCGAGGTGGACGCCTACCTGGCGCGCGCCGTGGGCGAGGGCCCGCGCGGCGGGATCATCGTCATCCACGAGGCGTTCGGCATGGTGCCCCACATCAGCGACATCGCCCGGCGCTTCGCCGCCGCGGGGTACAACACCCTCGCCCCCAACCTCTACACGCGCACCGGATCCCCCGACCCGACCGCCTTCCCGGCCGTGTTCGAGGCGATGTTCGGCAAGCCGGACCACGAGACGGTGGCCGATCTCGACGCCGCCGCCGGCCACCTCCGGGGACTGGACAACGCCAACGGCAAGGTGGGCGTGATCGGCTTCTGCTCCGGCGGTCGCCAGACCCTGCTCTACGCCTGCTCCTCGCAATCGCCCGACGCCGCCATCGACTGCTGGGGTGGGTTCGTGGAGCGCGCCACCAACGACGAGGAGACCACGCCGACCCGACCCACACCGGTGCGCGACCTGGCGTCCGGAGCCTCGTGCCCGATCTTCCTCGCCGGTGGCGCCGAGGACCAGAACCCCTCCCCCGAGGTCCTGCACGACCTCGAGGCGCGGCTGCGAGCCGCCGGCAAGGACGTGACGCTGAAGATCTGGGACGGCGCCGGGCACGCCTTCCTGGCCGACTACCGGCCCAGCTACGCCGAGCCGCAGGCCCACGAGCTGTGGGCCGACATCCTCGCCTTCTTCGGCCGCCACCTGGCGTGAGACGCGGCCGGGGGCGGGCGAGCCCGACGCTCGCACCGCCCCCGGCGCTGGATGACACCTGACGACCGTCAGACGATGAAGAGGTCGCTACTTCAATAACAGCTCGGCATCGTCGAGGTCGTGCTGTCGGAGACCGAACCACCTCCCTGGAGGCTCACGGTGACCGAGAGCGTGAACGTGTCGTCACGTTGGACGTAGGTGATCACCCCATCGTCACCGACCGAGCCTGCTCGGTACTGCCCGATGCCGATCGTCGAGCCGGGGGTGTCCGTCGATTCCGTCGTCTCGCCGACGCGGGCGACGATGTTGCCCGCGCCGGAGGCGTCGGTGGTCGACGTGGGTGTGCTGGTGTACCTGCCCAGCGTGATCGTCCAGCGGTAGTTCGTCGCCACGCCGTTGGCCACCGCCGCCGAGCACCGCCGTGTCGAGGCATCGCAGCTCAGCGCCACGCTCGCCTGGGGCGGGGCCACCACAGCGTCGGCGAGCACCACCGACACGGTGCCACCACGGCAGGGCACCGGCTGCCCGGCAGCCGGATCGGTGCGGAGCACCAGGCCCGGCGCGGTTGCGTCCGATTGCTCGCGGCCCCCGTCGACGTACAGCAGCCCTTTGGCCGCGAGATCCGCCTTCACCGCGTCGAGCGTCGAGCCGCGGTAGTCGGCCACCGCGCATGGTTGGGGGCCCCGGGAGGTCACGAGGTCCACGACGGTCCTGGGCGGTACCGAGGCACCGCAAGCGGGCGCCGTCCGGATCACCGTGCCCGGTGGAGCCGTGTCGTGGAACTCAGCGCTGCTGTTGCCCACGGTGAGCCCGGCGTCGCGGAGTCGTGACTCCGCCATGGCCCGGTCGAGCCCGTTGCCGCACACGTCGGGAACGATGACGTTCACCGGCGCGGGTGGCCCGCTGGCCACGATGAGCTCGATGGTCGCGCGGTCGATGTCGATCGGCGTTCCCGGCGCCGGGAAGGTCTCGAGCACCTCCGACGCAGGCCGGGAAGCGTCCGTGCGCGTTGTGATCGTCACCGAGACACCTCGGCCCAGACGCTCGCCGATCAGCGCCCTGGCTGCCTCGGCCGACTGGCCGCGGAGGTCCGGAACGCCGGGGGCCAGCTTGCAGTCCAGCTGGATCGGGTCGCCCGGGTTCATCGTCGAGCCGGCAAGCCGGCCCGTTTGCACGACGAGCTCGGCCACCGGCGGGTAATAGCGCACCGCAGGCTCCTGCAGCGGGAAACGCGTCACTGCGACCTTCAGGCCCAGCCCGGTCAACTCGCCTTCCGCGTCCGCGCACAGCTTCCCGGTGACATCGGGCAACGTGAACGGTCCTCCGCCGGAGGAGATCACGAAGTCCACCGCCGTCCCGGTCTCGACGCGCTGGCCGCCGGCGGGCCGCTGCGAGAGCACCTCGTCCTTCGGGCGCTTCGATTCCTGCGTGTCCACCTTGCCGGCCCGCAGGCCGAGGTCGAGCAGGCGCTGCGTGGCCGCACCCCGGGCCAGGCCCACCAGGTTCGGCACGGTGACGAAGACCTTGACGTCGTCGGCGGAGATGGTGACCGAGCGGGACGTGGTGGAGCTCCTCCCGGCGGCGTCCTTCACCGTGAGACCGACGACCGCGCTCCCGGTCGTGGGGAACGTGTACCGGAACAGGCCGCTGTTGGCGCCTCGGCGCTGGCCGTCGACGGACCACTCGTACTCGGTGGGCGAGCCGAGCGAGTTGGAGATGAACGTGGCCTCCTGGCCGACGATCACCGAGGGCGGCGGCTGGAAGTCGGCCTGCAGCGCACCCGGTGGTGGGTCAACCGTGGGAGGGTCAACCGTGGGAGGGTCCACATCGGGGGGTATCACCGCCCCGGGGATCGACACCCCTGGGTCCTCCTCCTCGACCGGATCGGGCTCGTCCGGCGTCTCGCTGGCGGGAGGCCGGGTCGGCGTCGGACTCGGCTGGTCACCGGAACCGCCGTTCGGCACGTCGCCGGGCTCGACCGCCTCAGGGATCGTGCCCGCCACGGCGCCGCCCCCGGTGCCGTTGGGATCGAACTTCTGGATGTTTCGGACGGAGAGATCGGCCAGCAGCACGCCGGCCACGTCGCCGGCGCGGTCATCAACCCACAGCAGCCCGTCGTCGATGAACAGGTCGAAGTCGCCGCCGGCCGGGATGATCACGCCCGATCGGGTGACGGTCGGGCGAGGCTGCCCGACATCGACGATCACCACCTCGCCGGTGGCGAAGTCCTGGACGTACACCAGTCGGTCCTTCTCGACCGGCGCACCGTACCGACCGGGGCCGGCCGCACCGTCGAGCACGATCGGCGTCGGACAGTCGGACCGGCTCAGGTCTGCCGCGTAGAGCCGCCGATCGGCACCCACCGCCGGCAGCCAAACCGACGCTGGTGATGGCGATCCGAGCTGGACCATCCCTGACGGTATGGCAAAGCAGGACGAGCGGCCCATCGTCCCATCGGCGCGGAGACGGAACAGGCGGCCCTGCGTCGGATCGACGATCACCGCGTCACCATCGACGACCGAGAGGGCTGACTCGGGGCCAAACCCTTCGAGCACCCGGCGCTGCACGCCACCGGCCGCGGTGAAGACGTCGAGCACACCGGCGGGCGCGTCGAGGACGAACAGGGTCCCGTCGGGGGTCACCGCCGTCGCAGTGGCTTCGGTGGACAGCGCCAAGTTCTCGCCGCGCTGGTCGAGCGTGGCGGGGTCGACGGGATACACGAGATCGCGGCTGCCGCTGGTGACCCAGGCCAGCGAATCGCCGGCCACGAACACATCCAGTTGCAGATCGAGCCCCACCCCGGAGAACTCGACCGGCGGCTCGTTGCGCAGTGCCCGACCATCGAGGCGCATCACTGTCCCCTGCGTGCGGTTCACCACGAACGCATCAGGCCCGTGCTGCACCACGTGGAGGTCATCGCTGGGAACGTTGGTGGCCGGCAGGCGTGTCACCGCCCGACCGGACAGGCCGTCCACCAACTCGACCGTGCCGTTGCGCGCCAGCAACCAGGCCGAGCCGTTCGAGAGCCGGTTGGCCAGGGACTCCAGGCCCCTCTGCCGTTGCGCCACAGCCACCAGGGCGGCGAGCAGGGCAACAGACAACACCACGCCCACCGCGACGTGGCGTCGCCGACGAGGCGGAGACGCCGCGCCGGGCGTCCCGTTCGGCGGCGTTGGGCGAACCACGGGTCTGGGCATCGTCATGCTCATCGCTGCACACCTTCTGCGGCCGCGGTGGCCGGCCGCCTTGCCCGCGGGGACACCGGCCCGAGCTGCACACGCGGGCGCTGTGCCGCCCACAACAGCGGACGAGGATCGAACGCGGCACGTAAGCGAACCGGGAGGCCGCCTCGGCGGGCGACCGCTGCGCCGACGCGCTGCTCGCATCGCCAGGCCGCTGCAGCCGCATCGTCGTGCGGCCCGGCCGGATCGAACAGCGCCGAGTCGACCAGCGGGGCCAGCTCTTCCAGTGCCGCGCGCAGCTCGGCCGAGGCCTCGTCACCCTGCACATCGGGATCGATCGGCCGCGCTGGTCGCGTTGCCGCGAGCTGCGCCGCTTCGAGCACCGTCGTGCCGGGTGGTAAGGCCATGCCGTCCAACCGCAAGCGGTCGCGACATGTCCGCCACGCTCCCACGACCTGGCTTGCAGCGGGGCCACGTCGGCGCCGCTGGCGCTGCACCGTGCGAGCCATTAGCAGACCAGCAGGTATGGCGACGAGCAGGCTCAGCAGGACGAAGGCGGCGATCGTGCGCGGCGCTGACCCCCCACCGGCGGCCTCCAAGCAGGTGCCAAGCTCCAAACAGTTCTTCACCGCCTGGCTCTCGAGCGGTGCACTCGATGGCACGCTGGCGTCGCTGCCGCCGTCCGCTTCCCGCTCGGGGTCGCGCGCGGTCGGGTTGGTCGGGTCATAGGCCACCCAGCCGCTGTGCTCGAACAGCACCTCGGGCCAGGCGGTGATGTCCGCCGCCCGCACGTCAACCGGGGCTCCGGCTGCCGCCACCTCGGGATCGATCCGGTAGCCGACCACCACGCGGGCCGGGTAGCCGGCAAGGCGGGCGAGCACGGCGAAGGCGCTGGCGAACTGCTCGGGCGTGCCAACCTGCTGCACGGCCAGCGGACCGGGCGCACCACCGGCTCCGGCCCCTGCGGTGCCAGGGGTCGGCAGCATGGCGGCGATGCGCCCCAGCGAGTGGCCGGGTGCGGCCTGGGGGGAGA
>JADLEF010000024.1 GCA_020846295.1 Acidimicrobiales bacterium | reverse complement strand
GGAGCGGGTGACGAGAATCGAACTCGCGTATTCAGCTTGGGAAGCTGATGTTCTACCATTGAACTACACCCGCAGCGGCTCGCGAGCATAGCGCGTCGATCCCGAGCGTGCCCACGTGGTACGGATCCACCCCGGTGACCGCGCCGACCGGCGTCACGGCCCTACCCTTGGCCTGCCGCCGGCAGCAGGGACGCTCGGCGCTCGAAGGAGGTCGAACGTCGTGCGGGGCTGGACCCGGGGACAACGCATCGCCGTCGGGTCGGTCGCCGCGGCGCTGATCGTGCTGGTCACCGCCACCGTCGTCGCCCTGCGGCAGCCATCGGCCCCGCCGCCCGCCGCCTCACCCACCACCGCTTCGGCGCCCGTCACCACGACCAGCACCCTGGCCCCGTCCACCACCACGACCGCCGCCCCCGGCGTGATGGCCTTCACCGAGCACATCGTCGACGCCGACATGGCCGGCGACTGCAAGGCGGTGGGCGACATCGACGGCGACGGACGGCCCGAGGCGATCGTCGGCGGCGCATCGCTGGTGCTCTACCGGTTCGCTCCCGGTGGCGAACCCGGCGCTGCACCGGCCGGCCGGATCGTGCTGCGGGAACGCGCCGAGCGCGAGTTCTCCACCGACTGCCAGTTGGGCGACCTCGACGGCGACGGTGACCTCGACCTCGTCGTGCCCGACGAACGCCGCCTGCTGTGGATCGTGAACCCCGGCCCCGCCGCCGACCCGTTCACCACCCCCTGGCCCGACCAGCTCATCGGCACCACCGACACCTGGACCCACGACGTGCTGCTCGCCGATCTCGACGGCGACGGCACGCTCGACGTCATCACCCGCCGCCAGGGCGCCACCGACATCTGGCTGCACCGCAGCGACGCCTGGTCCCGGCACCGCATCACCGACCAGGGCGGCGAGGGCACCGCCGTCGGGGACGTCGACGGCGACGGGGACCTCGACATCGTCGCCGGCGGCACCTGGTACGAACACCCCGACAGCGACCTCGCCACCGATCCGGAGTGGACCGACCACCAGATCGAGGAGATCGCCGAGGGCGATCTGCCCGTGCCGGACCTCACGTGGGGTTCAGTGGCAGTGGCCGACATCGACGGCGACGGCCGCAACGACATCGTCTACGGCCCCATGGAGGACACCGGCCGCAAGTTCGCCTGGTACTCGCCCGCCGAGCCCGATGCCAGCAGCTGGACCGAGCACCTCATCACCACCGATCCCATACCGGCGGGTATTCACAGCCTGCAGGTGGCGGACATGGACGGCGACGGCCGCCTCGACGTGGTCACCGCCCGCATGCACGACCACCAGCCGTCCACCGTGTCGGTCTGGGTGAACGGCGGCGACGGGACGTGGGCCGAACACGTGCTGGCCACCACCGGGCTGCACAACCTTCGCCTGGCCGACATCGACGGCGACGGTGATCTCGACATCTTCGGCGCCAACTATGTGGGCACGCCGCCCGTGCGGTTGTACCGCAACACCCTGCGCAACCCCGGCTGAGCCCGCCCGCGGCCCGCTCGCCTAACGTTGCCTGCCGTGATCCTCTCCGACCGGACCATCCGCGCCGAGCTCGAGGCCGGGCGCATCGTCATCGAGCCGTTGGGCGACAACGCGGTGCAGCCGTCGTCGGTCGACCTGCGGCTCGACTCGGCGTTCCTGGTCTTCCGCAACTACACCCGCGGCATCATCGACGTGCGGGAGGACCTGTCCGACCTCACCGAGCTGGTCGAGGTGGGCGACGATCAGCCGTTCATCCTCCACCCCGGCGAGTTCGTGCTCGGCTCCACGCTCGAGCGGGTGGTGGTGCCGATCGATCTGGTGGCCCGCCTCGAGGGCAAGTCCAGCCTCGGCCGCCTCGGCCTGCTGATCCACTCCACCGCCGGGTTCGTCGACGCCGGGTTCGACGGCCAGCTCACCCTCGAGCTGTCCAACGTCGCCAGCCTGCCGATCACGCTCTACCCGGGCATGAAGATCGGCCAGATCAGCTTCATCCAGATGACCACCCCGGCCGACGTGCCCTACGGCTCGGGCGAGGTCCGCTCGAAGTACCAGCACCAGCGCGGCCCGCGCCCCAGCCGCTACTGGGAGAACTTCACCCGCTGACCCCAACGCCGGTCCCGGCCGCCGGGCGCCTGGGGACCCCCACCGACGCCTGGGGGGTTGCCCCGATATCGCCTCGCAGGGCGATCCGTCACGGTTGCGCCCATGGGAACCACCATCGATCTCGACCTCCGGGCGACACCGCTCAGCCGCAACCGGGCGGTGGACGCCTACCGGGCCGCGGCCATGTGCGCCGTCGCCGTCGGCCACTGGCTGGCCGCCGCTGTGGTGCGCAACGACGGCGGCGACCTCGAAGGGATCAACGCCCTCAGCCGCGTGCCGTCGCTGCACTGGCTCACACTGCTGTTCCAGGTCATGCCGCTGTTCTTCTGCCTCGGCGGCTACTCGAACGCCGCGTCGCTCGACGCCCACCGCCGCCACGGCGGCACCGACTCGGTGTGGGTCGCCGCCCGCCTGCGTCGCCTCGGCACCCCCGCCGCCGCGCTGGCCGGCACCTGGACGGTGCTGCTCGCCGCCAGCGTCGCCACCGGGATCGGCCCGTCGATGGTGGCTGCTGCTGCTGCCGTAGCCGCCATCCCGCTGTGGTTCCTGGCCAACTACGTGGTGGACACCGCGGTGGCCCCGCGGACGCTGAGCTGGCACCGCCGCAACCCGCGTCGCCTGCTCGCCGGCCTCGCGGCCGCCTTCCTTACCCTGGAAGGCACCCGGCTGCTCGGCATCGCGCACCTGGCGGAAGCGAACATCGTGCTCGGCTGGATGCTGTTCCAGGTGCTCGGCTTCTGGTGGCGGGACGGACTGCTGCCCGCCCCCCGCCGCCTGCTCGGCATCGCCGCTGCGGCCGCCGCCACCTGTGCGGCCCTCGTCGCCGTCGGGCCCTGGCCGCTGGCCATGGTCAACGTCCCCGGCGTCGAGCTCTCCAACACCTGGCCCCCTTCGCTCGCCCTGGTCGCCTACGGCGTGGCCACGACCTTGCTGGCCGTCGCCGCCGCCGGGCCGGTCAACGCCGTGCTCCCCCGCCCCTTCGGGGTGTGGCAGCTCGTCGCCGGGGCCAACACCATCACGATGACGGTCTACCTGTGGCACTTCTCGGCCATGGCCGCCGTCGGCGGGGTGTGGGCGGCGACCGGCTGGCTGAGCGACGCCCCCGTGGGCTCCGCAGCCTGGTGGTCGGCCAAGGTCCCGATGCTGGCCGCCGCCCTGGTCGTACTGACCGGTATGGCGGCGGTGTTCGGCCGGTTCGAGCGGGAGGGCCTGCTCGGCGGGCGCGACAGCGCGGCCGCCCCGCTGCCGGCCGGCGCAGTGGCCGCCATCACAGTGGCCCTCGGCGGCGGGTTCGAGCTGTGGACCCTCGCCGCCGGGAACCCGGCGCTGACCGCCGCCGGCATGGCCTGCGTGCTGGGCGCCCATCGCGCTCTGCGCCTGGAGGCCCGCCGGCCGAGAGCGGCCGCGGCCCGACGGTCCTCGGCGCTGCAGCCGGTCGGTCAGCCCGCCCGTTGAGCCCGGGCGCGAGGAGGGGGCGGTCCCGCGGGACCGCCCCCTCCGGCGCGTGCGGCCCCCGGCAGGGGACCGTCGATCAGTCGGTCGAGAACTCGGTGGTCTCGGTGCGCCGCACGTCGCTGAGGAAGCCCGGCGCCCCGCCACCGGCCGCCTCGCCCCGCTCGATCGCCTCGAGCAGGTGCATGGACAGGTCGGCCACGCGGACCTCGTCCTCTTCCTTGCCGGCGGCCTTCACGCCGTCGTCCATCATGATGAAGCAGAACGGGCACGCCGTCGCCACCCGGGGGGCCCCGGTGGCGATGAGCTCCTGCGCCCGCTCGTCGTTCACCTTCTTGCCGATGGACTCCTCCATCCACATGCGGGCGCCACCGGCACCGCAGCACATGCCCTTCGTGCCGTTGCGGCCCGCCTCCACGATCTGCACACCGGCGAGGGAGCCGATGACCCGTCGGGGCGCTTCGTAGATGTCGTTGTGGCGGCCGAGGTAGCACGAGTCGTGGTACACGATCCGCTCGTCGAGCCGGGCGTTGGACACGTCGAGCTTGCCGCTCGACACCAGCGACTCGAGGAACTGGCTGTGGTGGATCACCTCGTAGTTGCCGCCCAACTGCGGGTACTCGTTCTTCATGGTGTTGAAGCAGTGCGGGCACTGCGTGATCACCTTGGTGACGCCCATCCCGTTGAGGTTGGCCACGTTCTTCTTGGCCAACATCTGGAACAGGTACTCGTTGCCCGAGCGCCGCGCCGGGTCACCGGTGCACATCTCGGACGGGCCCAGGATGGCGAAGTAGATCCCGGCCCGCTGCAGCAGCTTGGCGGTGGCCTCGGTGACCCGCTTGTTCTTGTCGTCGAAGGAACCGGCGCAGCCGACCCAGTACAGGTACTCGTGGGTGAAGGCCTCGCCCGGGTCCACGATCTCCACGCCGGGGACCTTGTCGGCCCAGGCACCGCGGTCGGACTGCGACATCGACCACGGGTTGCCCGAGTTCTCCATCGCCCGGTACGCGCCGCCCAGCTCGGTCGGGAAGTTCGACTCCATCAGCGACAGGTAGCGCCGCATGTCGAGGATCTTGTCCAGGATCTCGATGTTCACCGGGCAGATCTCGTCGCACGCCTTGCAGCTGGTGCAGCTCCACAGCTCGTCGGGCGTGATCCGCTCGAACATCCAGTTGGCCGGCACGGTGATGTCGGACACCACGCCGATCGGCGGGGTCACCGCCGGGGATCCGGTGCGGGCCATGACCTCGCCGGTCTTCAGCACGATCTCGCGGGGATCGAGCGGCTTGCCGGTGGCATGCGCCGGGCAGACCGACGTGCAGCGCCCGCACATCGTGCACGCGTCGGTGTCGAGCAGCTGCTTCCAGGTGAAGTCCTCGATGGTGGACGCCCCGAAGTGCTCCAGCTCGGTGGTCTCCATGTCCGGCAGCGGCTTCATGGCGCCCTTGGGCCGCTCGCGGTCCTTGAGGTACATGTTCAGCGGGCTGGTGAAGATGTGGCGCAGCATCGTGGTCGGCAGGATCACGACGAAGGCGATGAAGCTCAGCACGTGGGCCACCCACCAGGCCTGGTGCCAACCGGCCAGGTTGCCCGCACCGTCGACCAGCTGGGCCAGCGGGTAGCCGACGAAGGACCACTTCTCGAACTCGGGGCTGCCCACCTCGGCGATGCGGAACATCTCGGTGCCGAAGCCGGTCACGCCGATGGCGAGGAACACCCCGAGGATCACCGCGTGCTCCGGCTTGGACTTGATGCGGATCCGGTACGGGCGGTAGCGGCGCGGGCCGTAGCGGCGGACGATCGCCCACACCACCCCGACCAGGAAGCCGAGGCCGGCGAGGTCGCCGACGAAGGCGTAGCCCCGGTACACGTCGCCGTGGAGGAACTTCGCCCCCGACGGCAGCTGGTGGTTGACCTCGAGCACCGTCGTGACCGCCAGGAGGATCACGAAGTTGAAGTAGATGAGGCTGTGCATGATGCCGGCGGCCGGCTCGCGCAGCAGGGTCTGCATGTACACGCCGGCCCGGAAGTCGGCCATGCGCCGCTTTGCGTTCTTCGGGGTGGTGGCCCGGTTGTCCGGCCGGCCGCGCTCCCAGTTGCGCACCCGGTTGGCGAACATCACCGAGCCGTACACGATGATGATCGGCAGCAACGTGTAGAACGCCAGCTTGAAGGCGCTGGGGATGCCCTCGAAGACCTCCCGCTGCACGGTCGAGTCATCGTGGTGCTTGATGTAGGCCGACGCCAGGCCGGACACCGCCGTCACCGCGGCGAACCCGATGCCGATCGCCAGCACGATGTGCCGCGCCTTGATCGGTGAACCCTTCGGGGCCGCCGTGCCACCTTCCGTGCCGGCCGCGGCGGCCTCGTCGGTCGAGGCGTGGTCTTCGGTCAGGGTGCTCACAGCGCGCGAACGTAGCGCCCCGCCACCCACCCCGGCGACCTGCATCCGACCGCAGGTAGCATCGGCCGCCGCCGATGGGCCGACCGGCGACCCGCTCGGCGCAGGGTCGGCGCTGTCGAGGCGGAGGGGCGCGGGTGGACGGTGTGCAGGTGGACGAGGCCGGGACGGGATCGGGCGAGGTGCACGATGCGGTCGCCGGCCTGGTCGCCGACCAACTCGCCGCGGGTCAACACCTCGGGGTGCAGGTCGCCGCCTACCACCGCGGCGCCCTCGTGGTGGACGTGGCCGCCGGCTGGCTCGACGCGGCGCGCCATCGGCCGGTGCGCGCCGACAGCCTGTTCTGCTGCTTCTCGGTGACCAAGGCCCTCGCCGCGTTCGAGGTGTGGGCGCTCGCGGTGGAGGGTCGCGTGGAGCTCACCGCGCCGGTGGCCCGCTACTGGCCCGGCTTCCGTGCCCCGGTCACGGTCGCCCAGCTGCTCGCCCACCAGGGCGGCCTGCACCGGGCGCCCGTCCCGTTGACCACCGCCGTGCTCACCGACGACCGCGCCGGCCTCGACTGGGTCGCCGCGCTCGAGCCGGCCTGGCCACCCGGAACGGCGTCCGGCTACCACACGCTGACCTACGGCTGGCTGGTGCGCGGGCTGCTCGAGGCGGTGACGGGCGCGCCGTTCCCCCGCGTGCTCGGGCCCGACGTGTTCGTCGGCCTGCCTGACGGCGCCGCGGCTCGGGCGGCGGAGCTCGTCGAGGAGCCCGCGGCGCGGGGCCTGCGCTGGCTCGACGGGGCCGGTCCCGCGCACCCGGCGATGGAGGCCATGGCCCCGTCGTTCGTCCCCGACTGGAACCACCCGGCGATGCGGTCGGCCTGCCAGCCGGCCTTCAGCGGCTGGGCGACGGCCCGCGCCCTCGCCGCCCACGTGGACCGACTCCCGGACCCGGCCGTGGCCCTCGGCACACGCGTGCAGGCCGACGGTGTCGACCGCTGCCTCGAGCTGCCCGTGCGACGTGGGCTCGGCGTCGAGCTCGGGGGTCGCTTCGACGGTGGCGCGGTCGGCGCGCTCGGGCCCAACGAGGCGGCGTTCGGCCACGGCGGCCACGGCGGCCAGGTCGTCGTCCGTGACCCGGACGCCGAGCTCACCATCGCGGTGCTGGTCAACCTGCTGCCGGCTCCGGAGTTGGCGGCGGAGCGGACGACCACCGTCTGCGAAGTGATCCGAGCACTGACCGGCGCGTTCTGAGCGCCCGCTCGGTCGGGGCGGGGGCCGGCGCCGGTGGGGCGGCCACCAGCAGGGCGTTGGGGACGGCGTCGATGGTGAGCGGCAGCCGACCCCAGGGCTCCCCGTCGGCGCGGGCCGTCCCGTCGGCCAGGCCCGGGGTCACCAGCGTCACCGACCGGGCGCGGTACGTCGTCACCGCCGGATGAGCGATGTGGGGGCCCCGGAACACGCGGAGGAAGTGCCGCAACAGGTCGAACCGGGTGACGGCGTCGAGCGTGGTGACGTCCAGCAGGCCGTCGTCGGGGGTGGCGGCCGGACAGATGCGCATGCCCCCACCGAACATCGGCGTGTTCGCCACCGCAACCAGCGCGGCGCGCAGCCGGTGCTCCGCTTCGGGTGCCCCCCCGGGCCGTCGGGCCCGGGCGGTGGTGCCGCCGAGGTGCATGACCAGCTCCACCGGCCGCAGGCCGGGGAGCTCGAGCATCGTCGCCACGCTGTAACGGGCGCTTCCCTTCGGCCAGCGCAAGCGCTCGGCCCGCTCGTTCACCGCAGCGGAGAACCCGATGGTCGCCACGGTGGCCGCCCAGCCCCGGGCGCTGCGCAGCAGGTCGATGCTGCGTGTCGGGCCGAGGGCGACGGTGACCGCCTTGCCCGTCGCGCCGGGGATGCCCATCGCGCCGGCGAAGTCGTTGCCCGTCCCGAAGGGGATCACCCCCAGCGCGGTCCGCGTGCCGGCCAGGCCCTGCACCACCTGGTGCACCAGCCCGTCACCGCCCACCACGATCACACGGTCCACGCCGGCGGCGGCGAGCGAGGCGGCCCGCTCGCGCACCTCGGCCACCGTCGTCGCGTCGATCAGCTCCGGGGCGCCGAACCCGGCCTCCGCCGCCGCGGTCGCCAGCAGGGTCAGCGTGGCCTGGACCTTCGCCGCCCCCCGGCCTCGGCGGGCCGACGGTTTGACGAAGACCGCCACGCGACGCGAGTTCATGACCGTGCAGCCTGGCAGGTCGGGACGGCGTGTGCCGCAACCTCGGCGCCCGCCCTCGTCAGCGGCCCGAGGCCTGGGCGGCGACGGCGGCTGCCGCGGCCCTCGCCGCCTCCGGGTCCCCCACCACCCGGTCGAGGGGATGGCGCTGCTGCTGCGGCCGCAGGTCGTCTCCCAGCTCGTAGAGGATGGGGACGCCGGTCGGCAGGTTGAGCTCCGGGATCTCCGCCTCGGCGATGCCGTCGAGGTGCATGACCAGCGCCCGTAGCGAGTTGCCGTGGGCGGCGACCAGGACCGTTCGGCCCGCCCGCAGGTCCGGCACGATGGCGTCGTACCAGTACGGCAGCATGCGGACGACCACGTCCTTGAGGCACTCGGTGGCCGGGATCAGGTCGGGTGCGAGGTCCGCGTAGCGGGCATCGAGCGACGGGTGGTAGGCCGAGTCGGCCTCCATCGGCGGGGGCGGGATGTCGTAGGAGCGCCGCCAGATGTGGACCTGCTCCTCGCCGTAGCGATCGGCCGTCTCCTTCTTGTCGAGGCCGGTGAGCCCGCCGTAGTGGCGCTCGTTCAGGCGCCAGTGACGCCGCACCGGCACCCACAGCCGCCCGAGCTCCTCGAGCGCGAGGTTCGCGGTGCGGATCGCACGCAGCTGCAGGGAGGTGTGCACCACATCAGGTGCCAGGCCGGCTTCGCGGAGCGCCGCGCCGCCGGCGCGGGCCTCGTCGCGCCCCTGGTCGGTGAGATCGACATCGACCCAACCGGTGAACAGGTTCTCGAGGTTCCACGTGCTCTGGCCGTGCCGCATGAGGATGAGCGAAGGCATGCCGCTCATGGTTGCACATGCTTGTTGGTCGGCTCGCTGTCGCTCGCCGACGTGCGGGCGGCTCGCGGGCGCTCGCTCGCCCGCCTGGCGCCGCCCCGTCCCGGGAGCAGCACGGCTCCCCAGGTCTCCGTGCGGCGCCGGCGCGGGCCGTCATCCCGCGCCGGGCCGCCGAGCGAGGCGCGTCGGCTGGGACGGGGGCCGGCTGGCGGTTCGGAGCAGAAGAGGAATAAAGGTTGAGCGTGAGGCGCTTAGGTTTATTACCAATCATCTGCTGAGGCGGTTGCCGTCGGCCCTCGGGTCTCGGTAGCCTGTCGTCAGTTCACGTTTCACACAGGAGATCGACTGATGCCGAAGGCCGTGGGAATCGACCTGGGTACCACCAACTCGGTGGTCTCGGTCCTCGAGGGTGGCGATCCGGTCGTCATCCCCAACGCCGAAGGTTCGCGGACCACCCCATCGGTGGTGGCCTTCGCCAAGTCCGGCGAGGTGTTGGTGGGCGAGGTCGCCAAGCGGCAGGCCATCACCAACCCCGACCGCACGATCCGTTCCGTCAAGCGCCACATGGGCACCCGGTGGACGATCGACATCGACGGCAAGGGCTACACCTCTCAAGAGATCAGCGCCCGCACGCTGATGAAGCTCAAGCGCGACGCCGAGGCCTACCTGGGCGACACCGTCACCCAGGCCGTCATCACGGTGCCCGCCTACTTCGACGATGCCCAGCGCACCGCCACCAAGGAGGCCGGCGAGATCGCCGGGCTCGAGGTGCTGCGCATCATCAACGAGCCCACCGCGGCAGCCCTCGCCTACGGCCTCGACAAAGAGGCGCACGACCAGACGATCCTGGTCTTCGACCTCGGTGGCGGCACCTTCGACGTGTCGGTGCTGGAGATCGGCGAGGGCGTCTTCGAGGTCAAGTCCACCGCCGGTGACACCAAGCTCGGCGGCGACGACTGGGACCAGAAGGTGATCGACTGGTTGGTGGCGAACTTCAAGGGCGACCACGGGGTCGACCTCGGCAGCGACAAGATGGCCCTGCAGCGGCTCAAGGAAGCGGCCGAGAAGGCCAAGATCGAGCTGTCGTCCACCCAGCAGACGCAGATCAACCTGCCCTTCATCACCGCCACCGCCGAGGGCCCGCTGCACCTCGACTACACCCTCACCCGGGCCAAGTTCCAGGAGATGACCGCCGACCTGCTCGAGCGGTGCCGCATCCCCTTCGAGCAGGCCCTCAAGGACGCCAACCTCTCCCAGGGCGACCTGTCCCACGTGATCCTCGTCGGCGGCTCCACCCGCATGCCCGCGGTGACCGACCTGGTGGTGCGCCTCACCGGCAACGAGCCCCACAAGGGCGTCAACCCCGACGAGGTCGTGGCCATCGGCGCGGCGGTCCAGGCCGGTGTGCTCAAGGGCGACGTCAAGGACGTCCTCCTGCTCGACGTCACCCCGCTCTCCCTCGGCATCGAGACCAAGGGCGGCGTGATGACCAAGCTCATCGAGCGCAACACCACGATCCCCACCCGCCGCACCGAGGTGTTCACCACCGCCGAGGACATGCAGCCCTCCGTGGAGATCCACGTGCTGCAGGGTGAGCGGGAGATGGCCCAGTTCAACAAGACCCTGGGCAAGTTCCAGCTCGTCGACCTGCCCCCGGCACCGCGCGGCGTGCCCCAGATCGAGGTCACCTTCGACATCGACGCCAACGGCATCGTGTCGGTGTCGGCCAAGGACCGGGCGACCAACAAGACCCAGTCGATGACGATCACCGGCCAGTCCTCGCTGGCCAAGGACGACATCGCCCGCATGGTCAAAGACGCCGAGGCCCACGCCGAGGAGGACCGTCGACTGCGCGACGAGCAGGAGACCCGCAACACGGCCGACACGCTCGTCTACCAGACCCGCAAGCTGCTCAAGGAGCAGGGCGACAAGATCTCCGGCCCGGAGAAGGACACCGTCGAGGCGGCGCTCACCGAGCTCGAAGCGGCGTTGAAGGGCTCGGACATGAACGCCATCAAGGACGGCACCGAGAAGCTGATGAACGCCAGCCAGACCTTCGCCCAGCAGCTCTACGAGCGGGCGGCGCAGGAGCAGGCGGCCGCCGGTGGCACCGGTGGCGGCGGGGCCTCCGCTGCGTCCGATGACGAGGTCGTCGACGCCGAGATCGTCGACGACGACCGGAGCTGAACGGTCTGATGAGCGATCACGACGAGGCGGCCGCCTCCCCCGAGGTGGCCGCCGATGAACCGCTGACGCCCGAGATCGTGGACGAGGCGATCGGCGCCGCCGGTGCCGCCAGCGCCGACATCTCGGTCGAGGACATCATCGAACAGCTCGAGCGGGTCACCGCCGAGCGCGACGGGCACTTCGACGCACGGGCCCGCCTCCAGGCGGAGTTCGACAACTACCGCAAGCGGGTCAGCGCGCAGCAGGCCGAGCACGCCGAGCGGGCCAACGAGGCGCTGGTGGGCAAGCTCCTGCCGGTGCTCGACGCCTGCGACGCGGCGCTCGCCCACAACGTGGAGGGCGTCGAGCCGATCGCCGCGCAGCTCTGTGGCGTGCTCGAGCGCGAGGGGCTGCAGCGGCTCGCCCCCACCGGCGAGCCGTTCGACCCGGAGTTCCACGAGGCCGTGATGCACGAGGATGGTGACGGTGGCGCCGCTACCGTCGTCGAGGTGCTGCGGACCGGCTACCTGTGGAAGAACCGCGTGCTGCGCCCGGCGATGGTGAAGGTCCGGGGCTGACGCACCGTGACCGCAGCTCGGGAGTGGTTCGAGAAGGACTACTACAAGGTCCTCGGGGTGGCGGCCGACGCCACCCCGAAGGACATCACCCGGGCGTACCGCAAGCTGGCCCGCCAGTACCACCCCGACGCCAACCCCGGTGATCACCAGGCCGAGGAGCGCTTCAAGGAGGTCTCCTCCGCCTACGACGTCGTCGGGGACCCCGAGAAGCGCAAGGAGTACGACGACGTCCGCCGCATGGGCCCGGTCGGCGGTGGCTTCGGCCGCCCCGGTGCGGGCGGCGGGTTCCGGATCCGCCCCGACGACCTTGGGGACTTCGGGGACCTGTTCTCCGGCCTGTTCGGTCGTTCGCCCCGGCGCCGCCCCGGCACCGGTCCGGCGGCCGGGCCGGCGGGGTTGCGCGGGGAGGACCTCGAGGCCGAGTTGCACCTGTCCTTCCACGACGCGGTGCACGGCGCGACGACGACGGTCAGCCTGATCAGCGACGTGCCGTGCAGCGTCTGTGGCGGGTCGGGAGCTTCGCCGGGCACCAGCCCTGTTCCCTGCGAGCGCTGCAACGGCAAGGGCCTGCTCGACGAGAACCAGGGCTTCTTCAGCTTCAGCCAGCCGTGCGCCGGTTGCCGCGGCACGGGCAGCACGGTCGAGACCCCGTGCGTGACCTGCGGTGGGACGGGGATCGAACGCCGGCCCCGCGAGGTCAAGGTGCGGGTGCCGGCCGGCATCGAGGACTCGCAACGGATACGCCTCACCGGGCGTGGTGCGCCGGGCCGGGGCGGGGCCCCGGCCGGGGACCTCTTCGTCACCGTGCACGTCGCCCCCCACGAGCGCTTCGGGCGCCGCGATCGCGACCTGACGTTGACGGTGCCGATCAGCTACCCCGATGCCGTGCTCGGCACCGAGGTCCACGTCCCCACGCTCGACGGTGCCACGCTGACCCTGCGGGTCCCGCCGGGAACGCGCAGCGGTCGTACGTTCCGGGTGCGCGAACGCGGCATCGTCACCGCCCGGGCCACCGGCGATCTGCTGGTCACCGTGGAGATCACCGTTCCGACCAACCCATCGGCCCACGAGCGCCGACTGCTCGAGGAGCTGGCCCGCCTCGGTGCCGCGGACGCGGCGCCGACGGATCCTTCATGATTCGCTGGTTCACCTGAAGCCCGGCCCGTCGGCCGGGACGCACCCTGGTGGAGGTCGACCGTGATGAACGCCGAATACCGCAGGCAGCGGGCGGTCTACGTCATCTCCGTGGCCGCTGAGCTGGCGGGGATGCACCCGCAGACGCTGCGCATCTACGAACGCAAGGGCCTGCTCGCCCCGGCCCGCACCGGTGGCGGCAGCCGCCGCTACAGCGACGCCGACATCCGTGTCCTGCAGCGGATCCAGGAGCTCACCAACGAGGGCCTCAACCTGGCGGGCGTGAAGCGGGTGCTCGACCTCGAGGCCGAGAACGACGCCCTGCGTCAACAGCTGCTCCAGCTGCGCGACCAGCTCGACACCGCGGTGGAGGCCACCCATCGGCAGTACCGGCGCGACCTGGTCCCGCTCCGTCAGACGGTCGAACCGTTCGGGTGGCGACCACCGCTCCGCCCAGACACCCCCGCCTGATACGCACGGTGGGCGATATGGTACTTTTGGCGGCTGCCTGTGGAGCGATCGGACGAACACCGATCGATCCCCGGGTGCATGGCTGCGACCGAGGCAAACGAGGAGAAGGCGGCAATCGACAGGTCTCGCAGACCGGGAAGACGGCCGTTTCGACCGCTTCGTCTGGCCTTGGTCCTCCTCCCGTTCGCGGCGTTCTTCGGCGCCGCCGCCTCCTCGGCCAGCGCCGGGGCCAGCACGGCGCGCCCTGAGACCGACACCACGCCCGCCTCGCCGGCCGCCCCTCCTCCCGCTTCCGGCTCCGCGTCGGCCGGGCTGGGGTCCGGCAGCGTCGTGCTCCAGGCGGTGAGCTGCTCCCGCTGGTCCGCGGTGCCGGCGAACAGCACGCCCTCGAAACCGCGCGACGACACCGACGGCCGGTACCACGACTGGGGCCCGCTCGACCCGCAGCGGGTCGAGCCGCTGGCGGTGCAGCAGCTCGCCGAGTGCCTTCCCCTCGACGGCGTCAGCTTCGAGCTGTCGGGGACCGAGTACGGCAACGGCCTCGCGGCGCCGACCACCTCCGACGGCCGCCCGGTCTACGCCCCGGAGGCCACCAGCGCGGCGGGCGGAGCCACCGGCGACAGCGGCGCCGGCACCCTGGACGTCGCCCTCACCTCGCTCAGCGACCCGCAGCGCGCCGCGCTGGTCGACGGGACCGGGCTGTGGGTGCAGGCCACCGGCTATCCCGGCGAGTTCGCCAACCTGCGATGCCACGAGGACCGCTACAACGCCGACAACCTCGAGGTGATCAGGGTTGCCGCCGGTGACGGCCCGCTCGTCGCGGCCTGCGTGCTGTACGTGATCGCCGCGCCGGTGGTCCCGCACGTCGTCATGCCGACACCGGGGCCGGCACCGGTGGTCACCGCGCCGTCGCTCGATACGTCGCCGTCGCCGTCCGTCTCGCCGTCGCCGCCCCTGCCCGCGGCCCCGGCCGTCGGGGTCCCCGCCCCCGTGGACGGACCGGCCGTGCCGGTCGCGCCTGCGCCGCCCGTGTCGCCCCCTTCCGGGGGTGCGGCTCCGGAGCAGACGGAGCAGCCCGAGCTGGTGCCGTCGCCGGCCGGTGCGCTTCCCACGGATGGTGGTGCACGCCCGATGCCGGGCGCGGACAACGCCGTTGCGGACGGCTCGCTGTCGGTCGAGCGGCTCCCCGAGCCGGCCGCCGCGGTGGCGACCACGACGACCGTGGTGGACCTCATGGCCGACCTGCCCGCGCCGCCCGAACCGGTGGCGGCGCCGTCTCCGGCTGAGGGACAGACCGCCCCACCGGTCCGGGCCACAACCGTCATGATCAGCCCATACTTCGTCGAGGAACCGATGGAGCAGGCCGCCGACGAGCAAGCGGCGGCCGGGCTCGCGGGGAACGGCTCGCGCCTCGACGCGGGTGCGGTGGCGGCGCTCTCCGCGCTGTTCCTCACCGGCCTGGGGCTGAGCGTGCTGGCGGCGCGCCGTCCGCTCTGAGCGACCGCGTTCCGTGGTCTAGCACGGATCGAGTTCCGCGCTATCGACGTTCAGCTGCAGTCACCGGTCGGGAATGCGTCGCCTCTGAGCGTGTTGCTGCTAGCTTCCGCCGAGTCCCGCGCGCCTCGACACGGTGCGCACGACTCGAGAAGGATTGGGCGAACGATGTCAACACGGCGACGCCGAGGAGCCCAGACGGTGGCTCTGTTGTCCGCCATCGCAGGGCTGCTCCTGTTCGTGGTCACAGGAACCAGCCAGGCCGAGGTGCCGCCCATCCGGGACTACGCCTCGTACCCGCCGGCGCTGCCGGCCGGCTGTGTGGACGGCGAGAGCGCACTGGTGAACGTGCGCTTCACCGCCGGTGGGGTCACCACCGCCGACCTCGGTGCGCTGCCGCTGACCGCGGGCCAGGCCTTCACCATGACCTGGGACGGGTTCGCGCCCGGCTGCGAGGGCGTCGGCGTCGGCCTGTCCTCCAAGGTGGCCACCGTGCCGGTGTTCGACCAGAGCACCGACTACTGGCTGAGGGCGTTCTCGTACTGTGGCCCCGAGGCCGGCGCCACGCCGTGCGTGAACGGCACCAACACCCTGACCCTCGCCGTGCCGCCCGCCTCCGAGGTGCCGTGCTACCAGCTCGACGCCCACCTCGGCCCGCCGCTCGCCCAGGTCGGGCCCACCGCGGACTACTACGGCTTTCTCAACGGCGTGCGCAGCATGCTGATCTCTGCCCAGAACGGCGGCTTCGCGGCATGCACCCCGCTGCCGCCGTGCCCGACCAACCCGTCGATCCCCGCCGCGGCCTACGACTGCACCTCCTCGACCTCGGCCAGCACGGTGCCGTCCACCACCCAGCCGCCGGTGACCACGCTGAACTCCCAGGTCACCACCACGACCGTACCGGTCACGGTGACCACCCGGGCGGCGGGCTGCTCCACCGGGCAGAGCCTGAACAGCGTCACCGGGCAGTGCACCACGGTGGCCGGCGCGGTGCTGCCCGCCACCGGGCGCTCGAGCGCCTCGATGTCGACGATCGGCGGCCTGTTCGTGCTGTCGGGTCTGTGCGTCGCCTTCGCCTACCGGCGTCCCTCGACGGCCCGTCGGGCCTGAGGCCACCCACCGCGGCCGAACGGGCCGCGGCCGATCGAGCGGTGGGCGCGGCTTCGGCCGTGCCCACCGCCGCGTTCCGCCGGCGTTCGAGCCGGGCGTACCATTCCCGGGCCCGCACGACATGTTCTGGCCGCGCCGCGGCGCCGCTCGCTAGCGTGCTTCCGCCAAACCGGCGCCCGGTCCGTGACCGAGGAGGACTGCAGTGCCAGCAACCGTGATCGTGGGCGCTCAATGGGGCGACGAGGGCAAAGGTCGCTTCACCGACCTGATGAGCAAGGAGACCGAGCTGGTCGTCCGCTATCAGGGCGGCCACAACGCGGGTCACACGCTCGTCGTCGACGGTGAGAGCTACGCCCTGCAGCTGGTGCCGTCCGGCGTGCTCTACGACCACATCACCCCCGTCATCGGCAACGGCGTGGTGGTGGACCCCCGGGTGCTGATCCGGGAGATGGAGACCCTCGAGCGCCGCGGCGTGAGCTGCGCCCGGCTGAAGGTGTCGGGCAACGCCCACCTGATCCTGCCCTACCACCAGGAGCTCGACGCTGTGTCCGAGCGGTACCTGGGCAACAACAAGCTGGGCACCACCAAGCGCGGGATCGGCCCGGCCTACGCCGACAAGGCGGCCCGGATCGGCCTGCGGGTCCAGGACCTGCTCGACCCGTCGATCTTCCGCAAGAAGCTCGACATCGCCCTGCGGGAGAAGAACCAGGTGCTGGCCCGGGTCTACAACCGGCTGCCCATCGACGCCGACGAGATCGCCCAGATCTACCTCGAGGAGTGCCGGCCCCGCCTGGAGCCGCACATCGCCGACACGGTGTCGCTCATCCACCACGCCCTCGAGGCGGACAAGCTGGTGCTGCTCGAGGGCGCCCAGGCCACGTTCCTGGACCTCGACCACGGCACCTATCCCTACGTGACGTCGTCCAACCCGGTGGCGGGCGGCGCCTGCACCGGGGCGGGCATCGGCCCCCTCCACATCACCCGGGTCATCGGGGTGGCCAAGGCCTACGTGACCCGGGTGGGCGCCGGGCCGTTCCCCACCGAGCTGCACGACGGGGTCGGCGAGGCGCTGGTGGACCGCGGCCACGAGTACGGCACCAACACCGGCCGCCGCCGCCGCCCGGGCTGGATCGACACGGTGATGCTGCGCCACGCGGTGCGGCTCAACTCGATGTCGGAGCTGGCCATCGCCAAGCTCGACGTGCTCGACACGTTCGACACCGTGCGGGTGTGCACCGGCTACGACATCGACGGGGTCATCCACACCGACCTGCCCTACCACCAGTCCGACCTGCACCGGGCCGTGCCCGTCTACCAGGACCTGCCGGGCTGGAAGCGAGACCTGGGCGACGTGCGCGAGCCCCACCAGCTGCCGGCGCAGGCAGCCGACTTCCTGGCCTTCGTGGCCCGGCAGGTGGGGGTGCCGGTCACCATGGTGGGTGTGGGCCCCGGCCGGGACCAGTACTTCTACTTCGACTCGAGGTGAGCCGGCGATGAGCCCGTCCGATGCGAGCTGGTCCGATGCGAGCGTGCCCAACGTCCTGGCCGACCGCTACGCCTCGCCCGAGATGGTGGCCATCTGGTCCCCGGCGGCGAAGGTGCGCCTGGAGCGGGAGCTGTGGCTGGCCGTGCTCGCCGCCCAGCGAGACCTCGGCCTCGACGTGCCCGACGGCGCCCTCGACGCCTACCGCCGCGTGCTGGACCAGGTCGATCTGGGCGCCATCCGGGAGCGGGAGCGGGTCACCCGCCACGACGTGAAGGCCCGCATCGAGGAGTTCAACGCCCTGGCCGGCTTCGAGGTGGTGCACGTGGGGCTCACCTCGCGGGACCTGACCGAGAACGTGGAGCAGCTGCAGGTGTTCCGTTCCCTGCAGCTGGTGCGGGATCGCACGGTGGCGGTGCTCGGCCGCCTCGCCGAGCGGGCCGAGGCCCACCGCGACCTGGTGATGGCGGCCCGCACCCACAACGTGGCCGCCCAGCCCACCACGCTGGGCAAGCGCTTCGCCAACGTGGGCGAGGAGCTGTTGGTGGCCTACCGCCGCCTCACCGACCTGCTGGCGCGCTACCCGTTGCGCGGCCTGAAGGGCCCGGTGGGCACCCAGGCCGACCTGTTGAGCCGGTTCGACGGCGACGAGGCGGCGGTCGATGCGCTGGAGCGGCGGGTGGCCGGGCACCTCGGCCTGGGCGCCGGGTTGGGGGCGGTGGGCCAGGTGTACCCGCGCTCGCTCGACTTCGACGTGGTCACCTGCCTGGCCCAGCTGGCTTCGGGCCCGGCCAACCTGGCGCTGTCGGTGCGGCTGCTGGCCGGCCACGAGCTGGCCACCGAGGGGTTCCGGCCGGGGCAGGTGGGCTCGTCGGCCATGCCCCACAAGATGAACACGCGCTCGGCGGAGCGCATCGGCGGGCTGCTGGCGGTGCTGCGGGGCCACGTGGCGATGACCGCCTCGCTGCTGGGCGATCAGTGGAACGAGGGCGACGTGTCGTGCTCGGTGACCCGCCGGGTGGTGCTGGCCGACGCCTTCCTGGCGGTGGACGGCCTGGTCGAGACCACCCTCGAGGTGCTGGCCGACTTCGG
>JADLEF010000023.1 GCA_020846295.1 Acidimicrobiales bacterium | reverse complement strand
GCCGAGCCATTCGCCCCGCCCGCACCGGACGGTGTGGACCGGGTCGAGCTGCGGGAGCTCGTGCGGCGCGGCCTCGTCGTCGCGCAGGACGGCGTCTACTTCTCCGAGAGCGCGGTCCAGGCCGCCGCCAAGGTGGTCGCCGGTCTGCTGGTCCGCAAGCCGGACGGTGTCTCGGTGGCCGAGGTGCGCGACGCCTGGGGGTGCTCGCGCAAGCACGCGCTCCCGTTGCTGGCGTTGCTCGACGGGCGCGGGGTCACCCGTCGTCGGGGTGACGTCCGCATCGGCGGCCCCCGTCTGCCGGCACCGTGAACGCCGGAGCCGCAGGCGCGCGCCACGCTGCGGTACGCGACGACGCCGCCGTCTCCGGCGGCGTCGTCGTTGCGATGCCGATCAGCTCGCTTCGCGCTGAGCGAGGATCTGGCGTCGCTCGTTCTCGTTGAGCCCTCCCCAGATGCCGTGCGGCTCACGGATGGTGAGTGCGTAATCGAGGCAGTCGCGCCGGACGGCGCAGCTTCGACAGATGCTCTTGGCGCGCGACTCGCGCTCGATCTTCTCGTGTTTGCGCTCGAAGCGCTGCGGTGGGAAGAACACCACCGCGTTCTGCGGACCCCGGCACGCGGCCTTGATCTGCCAATCCTCTTCGTAACGTTGTGCGCTCACGCCTTCCCCCTTGCCGAGCGGGCTTTTCCGGGCGTCGCAGCTCCCCCTGGCGGCTCCCGGTCGGCAACTTACCCCCCGCTTTCTAATCCCGACAAGACAAGGATTGGGGGCTTGGGTGGCACGTCCACGGCGAACGGCGGTTGACGAGCGTCACCGTCACTCTGTGACAGCTGACACCTCCAGAATGTGACCTTTCGCCCCGACGACCGTCACGCGATCGCCCACCGTCAGCGGTCCTTCGGCGGTGGTGGCCGGCCATTGCGCAGCCCGAACGGCGACGGTGCCCTTCGGGGCGACATCACTGGTCACGGTGCCCTCCTCGCCGACGAGCCAGTCACGGCCCAGGTCGACCGCCGAAAACCGACTGCGCACCATCGCCGGCATGCCCCGCAGGTACACCACCAACAGCAGCACCACCGCGCTCACCACCGTCACCCACGACAGGGTGACGCCCTGGTAGAGCGTGAACGTGCCGAGCAGGAACAGCACCAGGCCGGCCAGCGTGGCGCGCCGCGGCACCCCCGTCTGCACGTCGATGCCGAACACCGGGAACGACAGCAGCAGCAGCGCCACCGCCCACCAGCGGGCGGGCAGCACGGCGAGGCCGAAGCTGCCGAGCACGACGAACGCCGCCCCCACGATGCCGGCGATCCCGATGCCCGCGGTGAACAGCTCGAACACGATCAACCCGACGCCGATCACGAACAGCAGGTAGGCCACCGACGGGCTGGCCACGGTGTGCATGAGCTCCTTGGTCAGCGGCAGCTGCACGAAGCGGACCGTGGTGGCCGGCTCCCGCCGGGTCACCCCGTCGACCTCGACCGACTTCGTCGCCACCCCTTCCAGGTTGATGATGAAGTCCCCCAGCGTGGCCGCGCCGACGAGGCCGGCGCCGGCCGCGTCGTCGAAGCGAACGAACGCGTCCCGGGCCCGGTTCGCGGCATCGCCGAACAGCACCCCGAACTCCTCGCGGGGCAGCACCTGCTCGCCCGCCTTGCCCACCGCAGCACCGGAAGCGATCCCGCCGGGCCGGGCCACCGCCACCAACTGGGCAGATGCGCCGCGCGCCTCGGCGCTCGACGGCCCGACCCAGACGGCCACCGGCACCGGGGAGTCCTTCATCAGGCGGGCCAGGTCGATGATCTCCTCCTGGGACACGACCGAGCCGGGGCTGTTGAGCCGCAGCACCAGGGCGGTCAGGCCACGCTCGTTCGCCTCATCGATGCGGCCCCGGACGAAGTCGACCAGGATCGGGTCGAACAGGCCGCTGACCTCCACCACCTCCACCAGCGACGTCGTGCCGGGCGGTTGGTCACCGGTGCCGGCGGCACCCTGGCTCGTCTCCTCCGCCTCGCTACGGGCGCCGGCGGGTGGCTGGCCGGCCGCCAACGAACCGAGGAGTCCGGCCATGATGCCGGCGAGGACCGCCAGCAGCCCGAGGGTCGATAGTCTGCGTCGTCGCACGCATCCAGCATCCCAGCCCGGCGGAACACGGCCAAAGCCGGGGTGACCGCTGCGGCACCGCCCCACCGTTCGCCCCCAGGGCTCGCCCATGGACCCATCGGCATTCTTCACTTCCTCCGCCGTGCACATCGTCGCCGGCAAGGGAGGCGTCGGGAAGACGACCCTCACCGCGGGCCTCGGCCTGGCGGCGGCGTCGCTGGGCCTGGACGTGCTGCTCGTCGAGATCGAAGGACGGGGCGGGCTGCCCGGTCTGTTCGGCCGCAACCGGTTGCACTACCGCGAGGAGACCCTCGCCCAAGGCGTCCGGGCCCGATCGCTCAGCGCGGAGGAGGCCCTCGTCGAGTACCTCGCCGACCACGGCTTCGGGCCGCTCGCCCGCCGCATGATCGACACCGGCCTGGTCGAGGTGGTCTCGCGCGGCGCCCCCGGGATGAAGGACATCCTGCTGCTGGGCAAGATCAAGCAGCTGGAACGGGCCGGCGCAGCCGACGTGATCCTCGTCGACGCACCGGCGTCGGGCCACGCGGTGACCTTCCTCCGCTCCCCCCGGGGCCTGCTCGACGCGGTGGCGTCCGGCCCGATCAACAGCCAGGCGCGCGAGGTGCTCGAGCTGCTCACCGACGCCGCCCGCTGCCAGGTCCTGCTCGTCACCACCGCCGAGGAGACGCCGATCAACGAGTTGGTCGAGACGGCGTTCAGCCTCGAGGACGAGATCGGGCTGCACCTCGGGCCGGTCCTGGTCAACGGCGTGTTGCCCGACCGCCACCTGCCCGCCGACGTGCGGCGCGCTGCCAAGCGGGCCGGGGTGGTCCTCGACGTCGGTGTGCGCCGCGCCCTGGAGACCGCCTCGGCCTACGTGCGACGGCGGGTCGACGCCCAGCAGTCCCAGCTCTCCCGGCTCGACGAGCTGCTGCCGCTCACCCGACTCACCGTGGCGCAGCGACCCACGGCCGGGCTGGCCCACGCCCACCTCCCGGCCCTGGCCGACGAGCTGCTCGCCGCCATCCGGGCGGCGTGAGGCCGACGTGCCGGTACCCGCCGACCTCGACCCGGGCGACCTCGACCCGGACGACCTCGACCCGGACGACCTCGACCCGGACGACCTCGACCCGGGCGACCTCGGATCGCTGGTGGCCGAACGGTCGGTGCTGGTGTGCGCCGGGGCGGGCGGTGTGGGCAAGACGTCGGTGGCCGCTGCGCTCGCCGTGCAGGCCGCCACCCTCGGACGCCGCGCCGTCGTGGTCACCATCGACCCCGCCCGCCGCCTGGCCGATGCCCTCGGCCTCGACGGGTTGACCAACGACCCGCACCGGGTGGCGGGACCGTGGCCGGGCGAGCTGCACGCCGCCATGCTGGACACCCGGGCCACCTTCGACGCGCTGGTCGCTCGGTATGCGGCGTCCGAGACCCAGACCGCCGAGATCCTGCAGAACCGGTTCTATCGCAACATCTCGCACGCGCTGTCCGGCACGCAGGAGTACATGGCAGCCGAGAAGCTCTACGAGCTGCACGTGGCCGATCGCTTCGACCTCGTCGTGGTCGACACCCCGCCCACACGGCAGGCGTTGGACTTCCTCGACGCCCCCGGCCAGCTCAAACGGTTCCTCGACCACCGGGTCTACCGGCTGATGACCAGCGGCAAGCGGGGGATGACGGGCGTGCTCAACCGGGCCGGCTTCGCGGTGCTGCGCACCGCCGGCCGGCTGGTCGGTGCACCGGTGATGGAGGATGCCATCGCCTTCTTCACGGCCTTCGAGGGCATGGAGGCGGGCTTCCGGCAACGCGCCCAGCAGGTGCACAGCGTGCTGCGCTCCCCCGCCACCGCGTTCGTGGTGTTGACCGGCCCGCAGCTCGACACCGTGACCGAAGCGGCGTTCTTCCTTCGGCGCCTGCGGGCCGAAGGACTCGAGACGGCGGCGGTCGTCGCCAACCGGGTCACACCCCGCTTCGTCGAGGACGAGGCGACGCTGGCCCGGCTGCGCGAGCTCGCCGGCGGACCCGATCGGCCACCTGGCGAGGGCGAGGGCGAGGCCGAGGGCGGCGCCGGCGCGGCGGCGGGGTTGGCCGCGTTGGCCGCTGCGGTGCTGGACCAGCACGACCTCGCCGACGACGAGGATGCCATCCTCGCCCAGCTCAGCATCGCCCCGAGCGCTCGGGTGCCGCTGCTCGACCACGACATCCACGATCTGGACGGCCTGGATGACCTGCGCCGCCTGTTGTTCGAGGTGTAGCGGTCGCGGCGGCGCCGCGGTCCTCGCCGCGATGCAGCCCTGGCGGCGACGGCGGGAGGGGCCTACGGGCGACCGGATGCGTACAGCGCCTCGAGGGCGCCTTCGAGGTTCTCGGCCACCGGGACGATCCGATCGAACCCGGTGGTGTGCAGCAGGCGGGTGAGCGTTGGGCGGCCACAGGCGACGGCGACCTCGCCGTCGTTCTCCCGGGCCCGCCGGATGCCGCCGATGAGCGCGCCCAGCCCGGCCGAATCCATGAACGGCACCTCGGACAGGTCGATCACCAGGCGGGAGATGCCCGCAAAGGTGGCGAGCACCTCTCGGAACTGGCCGACGGTGTACGCGTCGAGCTCCCCGACCGGGCGGCAGATCGTGTGGTCACCCGCCTCTTCGACCTGGATCTCGAGCATGCAGCACTCCTCGCCCTCGCTTCAGTGCCGAGCGAGCCTACCCGTCCGGTCCCAGCGGAGCGTGGGCTGACACCGATCGGGCGTCGCTGACGCCGCGGCGCGGATCGCAGCACCGCGACCCGCCTGCGGCCGGCCACCGAGGGCGAACGCGGCGGGCGGTCCCCGTGCCCGGTCGAGCGCCCTTCGCTGTGCCACCGCCGGCGGTCAGCCGCTAGCCTGCCCCGTCGATGGCAACCGTGCTGCTGGCGACCGACGCCGACTGGCTCTTCGACGAGGTGGACGCCGCCCTGGCGGACGAGACCACGACCGTGCACCGGGTTCGCGCCGGGCGCATGGTGCTACCGGCGGTGAAGGAGCTCGATCCCGACCTGGTGGTGCTCGATCTGCAGATCGGGAACCTGGGCGGGGTGGCCACCTCGCTGGCGCTGCGCCAGGAGGAGGACATGGGTCGTCTCGAGCCGAGAAAGGTCGTCATGCTGCTCGATCGGCAGGCCGACGTCTTCATGGCACAGATGGCCCGGGCCGACGGTTGGCTGGTCAAACCGGTCAACAGCGTGCGGTTGCGACGGGCCGCTCGCACGGTGCTCGCCGGCGAGGACTACTTCGAAGGGATGCTCGAGCCCGCGAGGTGATAGAGTCTCGCTCCGCATTACGGGTGGTGGCGCAGTTTGGCAGCGCGCTGCGTTCGGGACGCAGAGGCCGGGAGTTCAAATCTCCCCCACCCGACCCGATTGATGAAGCCCCGGCGTCCGCGCCGGGGCTTCATCCGTTCCCCGGCAGGATCTCCCCGTGGCGGACGACGCCCAGCCGCGGCGTGATCACCAGGCGGACCCGCTGGCCCTGTCGGGCGCCCAGCTTCGGGCAGTACACCCCGAGCAATTCGTCGCTGCGGCCGTCGTCGACCGCCAGGAAGCCGGTCGGCGCCCGGTGGCCCTCGTCATCGACCGCCGTCGGGGCACGGAGCACCGGCCCGACCAACTCGGTGGTGTGGCCGAGGTCGGCGAGACCGCCGGCCAGGTCCCGGACCGATCGCAGCGCGAGCAGCGCCGACGCGGCGGCGAACCCGGTCGGGACGATCAGGAAGACCGCGGGGAGCCCGATCCGCAGTGCCCACGGCATCGCATCGTTCGAGCGCACCGCGTCGAGCAGCGCGACGCCGATGGTGCGCACGAACCAGCTGTCGGCCCACACCCCGAGCAGGCCGGCCGCCAACTGGGCCAGCGACCACAGAATGGCCAGCTCGAGGCCGACGCTGCGCCGCCGGCCGGGCGGGTAGCGGATGGTCACCTCGCGCCACAGGCCACCACGCTGCACCCAGGCGACGTCGTCGCGCTGGGGTCCGATCGGCAGCCGTTGCGCGGCGACCGGGGCGACACCGAGGGCGACGGCGGCAGCGAGGTGCCGGCCGCGGACCACCACCGCCGCCGGCGGGGCCTCGGCGAGGCCGGGTTGCTCGGCGAAGAAGGTCCGGGCCCCGAGCCATCGGGCGGCGGCGGTGTCGCCCAGCGGGGTTGTCACCCACGCCCGCAACCGGCTGTTGGCGAAGGCCAGGAGCGCGACGTACCCGAACAGCGCCACCGCCGAGCCGCCGCCGAGGTCGGTGCCGTCGCCGGTCGCGCCGGCGAGGCGCTGCACCGCATCGCCGCTCTCCACGGCGAGCGCGGCGAACACGGCGGGTACCAGCAGGCCCAGCGCCATGGCCAGGCGAGCACCGGTCGGCCAACGGCGGCGGAGCAGCCCGAGCCGACGCCCCTCGGCCACCACCTCTGCATCGAAGCGCTTCCACCAGCGCGAGGCAGCCGTCTCGTCACCGAGGGACAGCTCCCCGACCGGCACCGTGCCGGCCGGACCGAGGCGCCCCCGGATCAGCTCCAGCACCGTCGCCTCGACCGGGTCCAGGGACACCGCGGCGGCGCGCTGCGGGAAGTAGCGCACGAGCTGGCGGCCGTCACCGATCTCCTCCACTGCCACGAGCCGGCGAGCGGCGAGATCGAGCACCACCCCGCTCACCGCGGTCGGG
The DNA here is from genome assembly GCA_020846295.1 of Acidimicrobiales bacterium. Classification (GTDB taxonomy): domain Bacteria; phylum Actinomycetota; class Acidimicrobiia; order Acidimicrobiales; family CAIXPF01; genus CAIXPF01. The sequence goes on along the minus strand of JADLEF010000023.1, from coordinate 593 downwards.
GTCAGCGCGCCCCGGTGGACCAGGAAGTTGCCCAGCGCCAGCGTGCCCGGGCCCGGCTGCTCCCCGGTCGGGCCGGCGGCGGGCAGGCGGGGTCGGGTGAACCAGGTGACCGCACTCGCGGCGAGCAGCCAGCCCGCCGCGCTCACGGCGGCCAGCACCCACAGCGCGGTGCGCGGCAGGTCCGCCAGGAGATCGTCGACCAGGGCCGCGGCGAACATCGGCGCAGTCTTGCCGGTCGACCGGGGCACACGCGCCGGTCCGCACGCGACGCCCCGGATGTGCCGCCGAACGTGGTTGATTCGCTACGGCCCGGCACGCAGGAGCCTCGGGCGATAGAGTGAATCACATGGGTGGAGGTTGCGAGCGGCCCGGCTGTTCTCGAAGCGCGGGCGCGGCCGTGGCCGCCGATCCGCGGCGTTCGATCGTGTGGATCGGGGACCTCGAGTCCAGCGGTGAGACGGTGAACAAACTGTGCGCGATCCACGCCGACACGCTGGCCGTCCCCGTCGGTTGGGAACGCCGTGATGTGCGTGAGGCGCCCCGCCTCTTCGCCGTGCCGTCGACCCCGGCCGACCCGCCGCCCCCGCCGCGTC
>JADLEF010000022.1 GCA_020846295.1 Acidimicrobiales bacterium | reverse complement strand
CCGTGCAGCAGTCGCTCGGCATCGGCCCGGACGACGCGGTGCACGCGCTGCAGCGGCTCCGTCGCGCCGACGGCGAGCCGATCGCGATCGAGACCACCTACTACCCTGCGGCGCTCACCCCCGGGCTGCTCGAGGAGGACCTGGGCGGGTCGCTGTGGGAGATGCTCCGGGCCAAGTACGACATCGGGCCGGTGGTCGCCACCGCCACGATCGAGTCGATCGTCATCGACGACGCCAGCTGCGCCCGGCTGAAGGTCCGCTCCGCCTCGCCCGGCATGCTGCTCACCCGGATCAGCCGGGACGAGAGCGGCAGGGCCGTGGAGTACGCCCGCGACATCTACCGGGCCGACCGGGCCAGGTTCCAGGTCGAGGCGGCCCTGGACCCCGCGCCCTAGCTGTGATGTCCAGGCACGTTGGTCAGTCGACTGATGGGTGTCTTGGCTCCGATGGCTGAGTGGACGCGGTGGTGATTGTAGAAGTGCAGCCATCCCGGCAGAGCTGCATTGCGCTCGTCGGTTGAGGTGTAGAACCGGGCGTAGGCCCAGCCGTCGCCGAGGGTGCGGTGGAACCGCTCGATCTTGCCGTTGGTCTGGGGTCGGTAGGGCCGAGTGCGTTTCGGGGTGATCTCGAGGGCGGCGCAGGCATCACGCCAGGCATAGGACCGATAGGCCGAGCCGTTGTCGGACAGCACGCGTTCGACCGTGACGCCGAGGTCGGCGAACCAGGCCGTGGCCCGTTGGAGGACTCCGATTGCAGTGGTGACCTTCTCGTCGGCGTGGATCTCGGCGTAGGCGAGGCGGGAGTAGTCGTCGATGACGGTGTGGACGTAGGCAGTCCCGATCAGGGGCCGGTAGTGCTTGCCACGCTCGCCGGTGCGCTGGGCGGTAGCGATGCCATTGGCGCGGCCTTGTTGCCGGGTCAGAAACCTGTGCCCGCCGCCGTCGGGGATGTTGCCGAACTTGGTGACGTCGACGTGGATGAGCGACCCCGGGTGGGAGTGTTCGTAGCGTCGCAACGGTTCACCGGTGACCCGGTCGATGTGGGAGAGCCGGTTGATCCGGCAGCGGACCAGCACGGCGTGCACGGTCGATGCCTGCATCCCGAGCCGGCCGGCGATCTGGACCGGCCCGAGCCGCAGACGCCACCGCAGCTGCACGATCCGGCGCATGACCTCGGGTCGTGTCTTGGTTGGGCTCGTCCTGGGCCGTGAACTGCGGTCGACCATCCCAGCGACCCCTTCGTGGCGGTACCGGTCTGCCCACTTCCTCGCAGTACGTGGCGAGACCATGAACATCTTGGCTGCCGCGGCATAGGTCCAGCGGTCGTTGACCACGAGCAGAGCAAGCCGCAAACGGGCACGCGGGGTCAGGGCAGCGTTAGCGTGGGACACGAAGGCCTCCAGGTTGGGAGCGGCGAACTAGACAGCTCCACTCCACAACCGGAGGCCTTCACCTCTCAGAGCGACTCACCGACGCGAGAGGGGACAACCTCCCTGGACATCACAGCTAGCCGATGTCCCGGGCTCGACGGCTGAGCCGGCCTGCGCCGGCTCGGGCGCCGGCAGGCAAGAGCTCAACCGATGTCCCGGGCGCGATAGCGCAGCCAGGCGAGGGCGGTCAGCACGACGGCGATGCCGGTGAGCACCAGCGCCGGTCCGAGGTCGAAGTCCTCCTGCGGCATCCGCGCGGCGTGGCTGTACGGCGAGAGGTCGATCAGCCACCGCGGCAGGTCGAGCATCTCGCCGACCTCGCCCAACGTGGTGAAGAGCAGGACGAATCCCCAGCCGAGCAGTGCCAGGCGGCTGCGCCAGGCGTAGCACAGCGCCGCCAGGGCGACGACCGTCCAGACCGCGGGTGCCTGCGCCAGCGCCGAGGCGGTCAGGAACCCGAGCGAGTGGTCGCTGTCGTTGCCCACCCCGATCGCCAGCGCGACCCCGCTCACCAGGAGCAGCCAGGTAGCGCCGCCGAAAGCCACTAGAGCGGTGGCGAGGAACTCGCGGGAGCGCGAGGTGGCGGTCGCCAGCACCTGCTCGGTGCGGCCGTCGTGCTCGTCGGTGCTGCCGTGCACGATCACCGCGATCGCGAAGCAGGAGACGATGATCCCGACAACGGAGATCACCGCCGCCAGGAGCGTGTCCCGGAACGCGCCCTCTCCCCCGATCCGCTGCAGCATCTCCTGGATGCCCTCGGAGTCGAAGGCGTCGAAGCTGGGGCTGATCGCGCCGAACACGGCGCCCAGGCAGGCCATCGCCGCGCTCCAGCCGATCAGCATCGGCGTGTGCACCCGCAGGCTCAGCGCGATCGCGTCGGCCAGCCGGGGCGTCCCGTTCGCCGGACCGGGCCTCGCGGCGATCACCCCGTCGCCGAGGTCGCGCCGCCGGCGCAGCACGACCGCGATCCCGGCCAGGGCCGCCGCGGTCGCCAGATAGAGGCCGAGCACCCACCAGCGGGTGTCGGAGTAGGCCAGCAGCCGGGTGTTCCACCCGAACGGCGAGAGCCAGCTCAGCCAAGTCGCCGAGGAGGTGTCGCCGACCGCACGGAGCACGAAGAGCACACCGATCGCCATCGAGGCGATCGCCGCGCAGGTGCGCGAGCTCGCGGAGAGTTGGCAGGCCACCGCGGTGAGGCCGGTGGCGACCAGGCCGATGCCGGCCCAGGAGGCACCGAAGGCGACCGAGCCGACGACGTCCAGCCCGCCGGCGACGTTGACCAGGGCAGCGAGTGCGCCGAGCAGCAACGAGACGATCGCGCCGAATCCGACGGCGGCGAGCAGCGGCGCCCTGGTGGTGATCGCGGTGCCGCCGAGCAGCTCGGCCTGGCCGTTCTCCTCGTCGGTCCGCGTGTGCCGGCGGACCACGAAGAGCAGCATCACCGCGACCAGGACGGAGTAGACGACCGTCATCTTGGTCATCGCCAGCTCGCCGGTGCTGTGCACGTCCAGGATCGGCCCGTAGAGGGCGACCAGCCCGGGACTGGCGTTGATCGCCTCGGCCGCCTCGACACGGGCCGCCTCGGAGTCGTAGAGCCCCGGCGTCGCCGCGGCGGAGGCGAAGCAGACCGACAGCAGCCCGACGTACCAGGCCGGCACCAGTACCCGGTCCCGGCGGGCCGCGAGCCGGATCAGCAGGGCCCGCTGCCCGCCGTGCGTGCCGAGGGCCGCCGTGGCGCT
>JADLEF010000021.1 GCA_020846295.1 Acidimicrobiales bacterium | reverse complement strand
TCGTAGCCCTGGAGTTTCTCCGCCCGGGCGACGTGGGCATCGAAGGCATCGACATCGACGCGGAACAGGCCCGACCTCAGGTGATACCGCTGGTTCGCGGTGACGAGGACTCGGTTGTCGACCTCCGCGACTGCGCCTGCGAGAGTGCGGCGAAGGTAGTAGGCGGCGTTCGAGAGCTGGTGGCTGACCTGGTCGAGGTCGCCTTCGGGCCACAGCGCTTCGGCAACCGTTTCGCGAAGGACTGGCGCCCCGCCGTGCGCGAGGAGGAACGCGAGCAACTCGCGTGCCTTCTGGATGGTCCACCCGCTCACCTCGCGTTCGGCCGCCTCGACACGAAAGGAGCCGAAGCAGCGAACCTTGAACAGCGGTCCCGGGCTCTCGGCGACAGCTTCTTCGCCCTCATCGGTCATCGGCAGCGCAGATTGGCGGCTCAGCGCCAACGTGTTCGGGGGCGCGGCGGGCCCTGGTGAATCTCCGTCATCGTCGGATGGCAGCTCGGCTTCCGGTTCGTCCAATACCTGGGCCGAGACAGATACCGAGCGGAGCGGTGGAAGCTCGGGCAGTTCGAATGGCGCCTCGTGCTGATGCCCGTTGCCGTTCGAAGGGCGGTGTCCATTCCCCGCCGGGGCCGGAACTTGGTCAGGCTCTGGGTGCCTCGTCGGCGACCGGGTGGCCGTCTGTCGGCGAATGGTCACCGGCTCCAGTTTGAGTTGGGGTTGGCGCGGAAGGCCTAGCGTTAGGTGTCGAGCTTCGCTCCCGGGCTGGTCGTCAAACGAGACCTGTGCTCCCCATAACCGACACGTGTCGACATCCACCGGCGCTTCGGTCGTGGCCAGGGTGACCACGCCGCGGTCCCTGCCTGAACGGAGCACCGTCTCAAGTTCGGCCGTGGCATCCCGCGGTTCGGAGAGCGGGCCGGCGAGAGCGACCAATGAGCTGACGAAGCCGTGCATGTCTTCGGCCAACATCAACTCTAACTGCCGGGCAAGGTCTGGCACCGATGCCACCGGTTCGTGTCCCTCGGCGCCGACCAGGCCGCTCAAGGCATCGCCGATGTGTGCGACGGACGCCTCCTCCGCGATGACGCCTATCTCATCAGCGCCGTAGAGCGATGCGAACGTGGCGAGCCAACTGGAGACCAGGTCGCGGCTTTCGAGCCGGCCGCCGGTGATCAGCGCGCTTCCGCAGGCCAGGAGGTTCAGGTAGTAGATGCCGTCGTCCGTGGCTCCGATGGGTGCGATCAGCAGCGAACCGCCCTCTGGTTCGAGGAAGAGCTCGGAAGCCAGCCGGTTGAACCGCGACAGCTTGAGGCGAACCTGGGTCGGTGCCAACTCGGTGGCGTCCACGGAGCAGCCGATCTCCCGCGACAAAGTGTGTCGCGCTGCGACGAGTGCGTTTGCGTCGCCCGGCGGGCAGTCGAGCGTGAGCTCGAGGAAGCGGTCGGTCTCGCGGACAAGAACGATCCTGGTGTCCGCGAAGTCCGAATCCACCAGCGCCTGATGCAGCACTCGTGACATCGCCAGCACCCGGCCCGCGTCGCCTACTCCGGACGGACGACGCTCTCGGCGTTCGTCGCGACGTCCGCCAACGGCGCCGCCGTGGCGGTTTCTGAAAACGAACACGAACAGCCCTGCGGCAGCGACGGTCGCTGCGGCGCCAGCGACCAACTCGACAGGGAAGGTGGGCAACGAGGGCAGTGACTTCGGCTGCTGAGTTCCACCGCCAGGCGGACTCTCCTCCATGATGCCGCCCGGCGCCGTGCTCGGCGTAGGCTGCGGGGTAGCTACCTCAATGGTCGGCGTGGGTACGACTGGGGTCGGCTCTTCCTCGTCTTCGCCTTCCGTGTCGTCCAGGTCGTCCGGGGTCGGTAACGGGAGGGCGGTCTCGTCCTGAGGGAGGTCGAGCGTCCAGCCGGCGTAGATCAGGTTCGGGTTGGTGAACGTCCGACCGTCCGGCATCTGGCGGTGCTGGTTCAATGTCCAGAGTTCGGTCCAGCGGAAACCGTCCCCGAGCAGCCGGTCGGCAATGGCCCACAAGCTGTCGCCGGACAAGACCGTGTACGAAGTCGCGACCAGAGTGGCTTGTTCCGGCGCGGAGTCCGGCGCATGCGTCAGCGCGAACGAATCGGCAACTCCCGGCGAGTGTGTCGGCGCCACCAGCGAGACGGCCGCAGCCTCACCAGAACTGGCCGCCGCGAGGCCTGGCTGGAACGATGCTGTGAGGACGATCGTCCCAGCGAGCGCACCATCGACCAGGTGCCGTACGAATGGGAGGGTGAGCGGCTCGGTGACGCGGAGACCTGCGCGAGCCCAGTCAGCACCGCCAGTAATTGATGAAGCGGTGCCCAGAACCATGCGCAGCAGAACAGAGAAGGCGAGGTAGCCGATAGCGAGCCACGCGAGCCCGCCGGCCAGCGCGACTACGTCATCGTCCCTCAGCTGCGCGCCGCCGAGAACGCCTCGCACGTGAGCCCAGTCGGGAACGGACACCAACATCGACGGCGGCCCCACGAACCGCCAGAGCAACGTCCCCACCAGGACGAGAAGTGCTACCAGTGCAACCAGTCCGAGACGAGTGCTTCCTGCTTGGGTCGGCGATGCTGCTGTCATACGTGCTCCTCTTAGCGGCTCGTCAGAACCGACTGGAGTTGCTGGACCGGATAGTCGGTCGTGAATGTCCGGGCGATCGGCGCCAGCGATTCCCATGCCCCGCCGTTGACGCGGTACTGGGCGTCGAAGCTGACTTCGATGGTGATGCTGTAGGCCCCGCCGTTCGCCAGGGACGATTGTTGGTAGATGTGCTGGACATCGCTCTCTTCCGGGAACGGACGGCCGAGCGAGTTCGTCTCAATCGCGACGCCGTCGCCGAAGCTCCAGCGGTAGGTAACGGGCTGTACCTGGACCTCGACGGTCGTGCTGGCCAGCGTGTCCGACGAGCTGATGGGCTCGCCGCCATAGCCGTCCACCCAGAACCACGACTCAAGCGCGACAAGGCCGGTCGATGGGTTGGCGCGGATGGAGAGTTCCGGGATGGGGAGCTGATTGAGCAGCTCGATGGCGACGACCACGGGGTCGACCGCGCCGCTGCCCACAACGACGGTGACGTTCCCGCTCGCGGCGGCGCTCCGCGGAATCCACACGACGGCGAAGAAGCCATCGTCACACAGCACCGTCCAGGGGCTCTCACCCGGATGCAGCGGCGCCTCGCGCTGGAGCCACGCGGAGAGCGACAGGCCGATGTTCATGGCGTC
>JADLEF010000020.1 GCA_020846295.1 Acidimicrobiales bacterium | reverse complement strand
GGCTTCCCCGAGGTCGTTCCCTGGGCCTACTCGGCACCGATCGAGACGGTGCTGATCGACCCGACGCGACCCGGTCACCTGCTCGCCTTCGGCGGCTCGCACCGCGAATACCCCTCGCCCCGGCCGCCGGACTTCGCGGTGTGGGAGTCGGTCGACGATGGCGCCACCTGGGCGAGGCTGTCCGCGGTCGACGGCGGAACGAACGTGGTGGCCGTCACCCGGTTGGCCGACGATGCGGGCACGCTGCTCGTCGCCGCGCTCGACAAGGGCGTGTTCCGCTCGACCGATGGCGGGCGCAGCTGGGCCCCCTCGTCCGACGGTCTGCCCCACGGCAACGTGCGCGACCTCCTCGCCCACCCGAGCCGGCCGCAGGTGCTGTGGGCCGCCGTCGGGGCCGGCCGGCCTTCCGACGGCGGGCAGTGGCAGCCGGGTGGGATCTACCGCAGCGATGACGGCGGGCAGACGTGGCACGCGTCGTCGAGCGGGCTGACCCTTCGCACCGCGGACGGGGCGGACCATGCTTCGCGGTACCTCACGCTGGCCGCATCGCCGGCCGATCCCGACGTGCTCTACACCGCGGATGCCTCGTGGGAGGTCAACGTGGTGTACCGCAGCGATGACGGCGGCGCTTCGTGGCGGGCGGTGCTCGGCGAGGGTGCCCGCCCGGTCACCGCCTACACCACGCCGCTGACCGCCGAGGTCCTCGCGGTCGACCCGGCCGACGCCGAGCGCGCCGTGCTGGGCAACGCCGAACTGCTGCTCGCCACCGACGACGGTGGCGGCACCTGGCGTGATCTGATGAGCCACGCCACCTCGGACGGCACGTTCGTCGGCGCCGGCTGGAGCGGGCTGGTGGCCTCGGCCGTGGCCTTCTCCCCGAGCTCGGCGGGCACGGTGGCGCTGAGCGGCTACGACGGCGCCAACCTGCTGCTCTCGACCGACGACGCGGCGTCCTGGCGGCGGCCCCTCGTGGAGTGGGACAGCTGGGGTGGCTCACACGACGCCGGCTACGGCGGGTCGGGCGACTCGCTGTATGTCCTGCTGGGTCAGCAGGACGCCTTCAACGGGGTCGCATCGCGCCACGATGGGGCGACGAGCTGGACGGTGACGAGCGGGGCGTCGGTCGGGTTGCCCGAGGCCGGAGCCCGTCGCGACGGCGCAAACCAGCTCGCGACGTTCGCGGCCGACAGCCGGAGCGCGATCGCGCTGATCGGCGGCGCCGTGTATCGCACCAGGGACGGTGGCGCGACGTGGACCGAGCTCGAGCACGACAGCCCGTTCACCGCGGTGGCCGCCGATCCGTCGGCTCCCGGACGGGTCTACTTCGCCGATGCGTCGGGCCTGTCGGTCAGCGACGCCTACGGCGACGAGCTTCGGGCGCTGGCCGGCGCTCCGGCAGCGGCGACGCGGCTGACCGTCGCCCCGGACGGCACGGTGTATGCCACCCGCTGGCGCACGGAGAGCCAGGCCGGGCTGTTCCGCCTGCGCGACGGGCGTTGGCAGCAGCTGCTCGACGACCCGTACGCCTACGAGGTGGCCGTCGATCCCGCCAACGGGGATCACCTGCTGCTCGCCACCAACGACCACCCGTTCCACGATGCGGTGCTGTCCCGCGGGGTGCTGCGCTCGACCGACGGCGGGGCCACGTGGACACCGATGAACGAAGGGCTCACCAACGTCCGGGTCCCGGCCGTGGCGTTCGATCCGCACACGCCGGGCCGGGCGCTCATCGGCACGCTCGGTCAGGGGTTCTGGATCGTCGACGGGCTGAGCTGATCCCAAGGCCGCCCCGGCGGGGACGCCGAAACGTGAACAGCGCCCTCGAAAGGGCGCTGGTCTCGTTCGTTGCTCCGGTGGTCGGGACCGGCGTCGATCCGGTGACCCCGCGCTTTTCAGGCGCGTGCTCTGCCTACTGAGCTACCCGACCGTGTACTGCCCACCTCCAAGTGAGGTGGGCAGTGGCGGTCCCGACGGGATTTGAACCCGCGGCCTCCGGCTTGACAGGCCGGCGTGCACTCCAAACTGCACCACGGGACCATGAGGCTTCGGCAGCATAGCGTAGGCCATGCGCCCTGTGCACCCCCAACGGGATTCGAACCCGTGTTACCGCCTTGAAAGGGCGGTGTCCTGGGCCGCTGGACGATGGGGGCAGGACGCTCGCCAAGGCTAGCAGTCGGTCGCGGCGTCGCCCCAGCGCGAACGGACCGCCCGATCAGACCATGCTGGCGTCGACGAGGAGCACCAGCACCCCGGTCAGCCAGTGGTAGATCAGGCGCTCCTGGGCTTCGGGATCGGCCGGATCGAGCTCGTCCTCGTCGTCGTCCTCGCCGATGTCGAGACGGGTGCCCAGCACCAGCCGCAGCTGGTTGACGGTGGTCAGCCAGCACTGCGCCTGGTCGTCGCCCAGCAGGTTGGCGCCGAGGGACGCGAGCATCGTCTCCAGCGAGCCCAGCCGGGCGTCGTTCAGCTCGGAACGGGCCAGGATCTGGTACTCGGCGTCACGCTGGGGGTCCTGGTGGTAGGCCGTGGGGAACAGCCGCCGCAGCTCCGGGGCGTCGGGATCGTCACCGAGGCGGTGGCGGAGCTCGAGCACGAGCACCCGGAGCAGGTCGCGCTCGCCGCTGCTGAGGTCGACGACCACGCCCTTGTCGGTGCGCCGGATGGGGGGTTTGGACCGGAAGATCACGTCGGTGTCAGCTGTCCTGCTGCATCGTGGCCCACAGGCCGTGCTCGTGGAGGCGGAACACATCGAGCTCCGCCTTGTCCCGCGGTCCGCTCGACACGACCGCCTTGCCCTTGAGGTGCACGTCCATCATCAGCTTGTGGGCCTTCTCCTTGCTGAAGCCGAACAGCTTCTGGAAGACGAAGGTGACGTACTGCATGAGGTTGATCGGGGCGTTCCAGACGATCACGATCCACGGCTTGTCGATGTCGACGATGGTGTCGGTGTCCGGCTCGTCGAGCTCGACGGGCGACGGCGATGCCGCCATCGCCCGAACGGAGCGGCCGACGACCCACGGGCAGGGCCCACCGCGGGGCCCCACCACGGTGGCGGCTGGTCGGCCGTTGCGCAGCGGGTCTCGGGTCACCCTGTCGAGAGTACCTGGCGTCGGCGCTCGTCGGCGGGGGTCGGCGCCCCCACCCCCGCGACCGGCGCCGCCCCGATGGCGACCTTCAACACCAGCGCCACCGCCACCGACCACAGCACCGCGGAGCCGAGCACGTGCAGGGCGACGAGGGCGGCCGGCACACCGAGGGCGTACTGGAGGTAGCCGACCACCGCCTGGGCGGCGGTGAGGGCGAGCAGGGCGTACACATCCGGGCGGAGGGCGGCCACCGCGGCGGTGCCACGACCGCCGTGCTGCGGTTGGCGCAACACCAGCAGGGTCAGCGCCAGGAGGCTGGCCAGGTAGACCCACATGGCACTGGAGTGGATGCGGGTCACGTCGGCCAGCTCGAAACCGAAGCGGTCGGCCCGGGCGTCGCCGCCGTGGGGTCCGCTGCCGGTCACCACCGTGCCCGTACCGATCACGACGCTGACGGTGACGGCGAGTGCCGCCACCGTGGCCCGGATCGGAGCCGGCCACGCCGCCGGACGCTGCTCGGGGGTGAGCCCGATGATCGACGTACCCCGCAGCCCCCCATCGGCCGCGCTCCGGTGCACGAGGAGCACCGCCACGACGATCAGCACCACCGAGGCGACGAAGTGCAGCACGGTGAGCCGCGGGTCGAGCTCGAGCTTCACCAGCACGGCACCGATGAGGGCCTGGGCGAAGATCCCCCCGGCCAGCACCCACCCCAGCGACTGGAGGCCCCGCCGGTACGGGCGCCGACGGCGAGCGCCGAGCACGGCGGCGACCGCGGCCACGGCCAGCACGATGATCAGGAGACGGTTGCCGAACTCGACCCAGTGGTGGAAGCCCCACTCGGGCACGAAGCGGTCGTCGGAGCAGCCCGGCCAGTCCGTGCAACCGAGCCCTGACTTGGTCAGGCGGACCGCGGCGCCGGTCACGACGATGCCGACCTGGCTGGCCAGGGCGAACCAGGCGATCTGCCGGAACCGGGCCGGCCCCACGAACCTGCGGCGTGCGCTGCTCACGTCGAGGACCGTACCTGTCGATGACGCTCGGGGCCCATCCGCGCCGAGGTCGGGGGCAGCGCGCCGGTCGACGATCGACACCGAGTGCACGCCGCGCCCGCCCAGCCTCTACGCTCCACCGTCGTGCTGTTGCAGTCGACGGTCATGGTGCGCCCCAAGGCGCTCGCCTACGTGGCGCTCACCAAACCGCGCATCATCGAGCTGCTGCTCATCACCACCGTTCCCACGATGGTGGTGGCGGAGGCGGGGCTGCCCTCGGTCTGGCACATGGTCGCCACCGTGATCGGCGGCACGCTGTCCGCCGGCGGCGCCAATGCCATGAACATGTACATCGACCGCGACATCGACCAGCTGATGAAGCGCACCCAGTGCCGGCCGCTGGTCACCGGGGAGCTGACCCCGCGCGAGGCGCTGACCTTCGCCGTCGGCATCGAGGTCGTGTCCTTCGTGTGGCTGTGGGGCTTCATCAACCTGCTGAGCGCCCTGCTCGCTGTCGGTGCCTGCCTGTTCTACGTCTTCGTCTACACGCTGTGGCTGAAGCGCCGTTCGACGCAGAACATCGTGATCGGCGGGGCTGCCGGTGCCGCCCCGGTGCTCATCGGCTGGGCGGCGGTCACCAACTCGGTCGGCTGGCCGGCGCTGATGCTGTTCGCCCTGATCTTCTTCTGGACCCCACCGCACTTCTGGGCTCTGGCCATCCGCTACCGCGCCGATTACCAGGCTGCCTCGGTACCCATGCTCCCGGCGGTCGCGTCGCTGCAGCGGACCTCGGTGGAGATGGTCGTCTACACCGTGATCACCGTGGCCTGCGCCGCGTCGTTCGGGCTGATGGCCGACATGGGCCCGCTCTACCACGTCGTCTCGGGCGCGTTGGGCGCCGCGTTCCTCTGGATGACCGTACGGCTTCATCGGGCCCGCTCGGCCGAAGGGGCGATGACCGTGTTCCACTACTCGATCACCTACCTGACCGTGTTGTTCCTGGTCATGGTGGTCGACGTGCTCGTCCGTCACGGCCTCTGAGCGGCTGTGCGCCGCCAGCTGCCCACGGCCCCGTCCTGCGTCGGTGGTCCGATCGCGCCACTGCGGAGCCCCGCGATGACGCTGGTTCGAACGCCACGGTGCGGTGCGGATAGAGTCCCCGATCGAATGAACACCCCGATCAGCGCGCTCCGATTCGTCCATGACGCGTGCGGAAGCCCGGTGGGAGAGGCCAGACACCGCCCATGACCGTGACCGAGAGCAAACCGGAGGACGTGGCACCCGAAATGGGCCACGATGCCGACCAACCTGCGCTCCCATCGCCGCCCTCCGGATTGCTCGGGGTGCTCGCCACCGCCGACCACAAGACGGTCGGTCGGCTCTACGTGGGCTTCTCGCTGTTGTTCCTCATCGTCTTCCTCGGAACGACGGCGTTGATCACGGCGGAAGGCATCGACGCGTCGACGCTCGGCCCGCTCGCCGAGAACACGTTCTTCCAGGTCCAGACGATCTCCCACGTGGGCGTCTTCTTCCTGGGCATCGTGCCTGCGTTCCTCGGTCTGGCGCTGTTCGTGGTGCCGCTGCAGGTGGGTTCGACCACCGCGGCGTTCCCCCGAGCCGTCGCCGCTTCGTTCTGGGGGTGGCTCCTCGGTGCGGTGGTGCTCATCGGCGCCTACCTCGCCGACGGCGGGCCCACCGGCGGCCAGTCCGAGGCGGTGCTGCTGTTCTTCGTGGCGTGGGCCATGGTGATCGCCGCACTGGCGCTCGGCGCCATCAGCGTGATCAGCACGGTGGCCACCGCACGGACGAAGGGCATGAGCCTCCTGCGGGTGCCGGCCTTCTCCTGGGCGATGCTGGTCGCCTGCAGCATCTGGCTGTTCAACCTGGCCGCCATGGTGGGCAACCTGGTCATCGTCTACATCGACACCAAGTACGACGCGGTGCTGTACGGCGCATCGTCGAACCGCTGGGCCCAGGTCTCGTGGATCTTCGCCCAGCCGGCGGTGCTCGGTTTCGCCATCCCGATCCTGGGGATCGTGCACGACGCGGTGCCGGTGGCTGCCCGCATCCGACCGGTGCGCTTCCCGGTCACGCTCGGCGCCATCGGGGCGTTCGGGGCGTTGACCTTCGGTGCCTACGCCCAGACGGCGTTCAACCCCGATCTGGTCCACGAGGCGCTCTTCGTGGCGGCCAGCGTCGCGGTCGTCCTGCCGCTGCTGGCCCTGCTCGCCGGCGCGGCGGACACGGTGCGCCAGGGCCGACTGCGGCCGACCTCCGCCTTCGTGCTGGGCATGGTGTCGCTCCTGCTGCTCCTCGCCGCCGGTGCCGCCGCCGCCCTCTACGCCATCGAGCCGCTGAACCTCGCCTACACGACGTGGGGCACCGGCGTGGAGAAGCTGGTCATCGCCGCATCCGTCGCCGGCCTCGCCGCCGGGCTGTTCCACTGGGGCTCCAAGATGTGGGGCCACGGAGTGGCCGAGCCGATCGGCAAGCTGGTCATGCTGGTCTTCCTTGCCGGTGGTGCCGCGTTCGCCGGCGGTGACCTGATCGCAGGGGCCAACGGGCAGCTGCCCACCCCGGCCAACGGCCTCTCCAAGGTGGTGGCGGACGGCGCCGAGCTCGGCGCCCTCATCTCCACCATCGGCGCCGGCCTGCTCGTCTTCGGCGTCCTGCTGGTGGTGCTGGCCGTGCTGCCGGCGGCGTTGCGCACCGGCGCCCGAGCCGATGCCGATCCCTGGGGCGGCCACACGCTCGAGTGGTCGACGTCGTCGCCGCCTCCGTTCGGCAACTTCGTGGGTCCCATCCCCGAGGTCGCATCGCCGTCGCCCCTGCTCGATATCCGTGAGGCCACGAAGGAGAGTGCCTGATGGCCGTCCCCGCCCTCTCGTCGGTCAGCGCCCCGCCGCCCAGCCGCCCTCGTACGCTGCTCGTCGGCTCCGCGCTGGCCGGCACCGCTTCGGCGATGACGATCTTCTCGATGGTCGCCATCTACCTGGCCCGCCGCTCGGACGTGCTGAACCAGGGCCAGACGTGGCTGCCCCAGGGCTCGACCATCCCGTTGCCGCAGCCGAACATGATGTTCG
>JADLEF010000019.1 GCA_020846295.1 Acidimicrobiales bacterium | reverse complement strand
CGCAACCTCGTCTACCCGTTCTACGTCATCCCCCGCGAGGAGGGCCCGCTGTGAGCCTGCCGGTTCCGAACCTCGATGATCGCCGTTTCCAGGACATCGTCGACGAGGCCAAGCGCCTCATCCCCCAGTTCTGTCCCGAGTGGACGAACCACAACGTGTCCGATCCCGGGGTGGCGCTCATCGAGCTGTTCGCCTGGATGACCGAGATGATGCTGTACCGGCTCAACCAGGTCCCCGACGCGTACTACGTCCGGTTCCTGAACCTGATGGGCGTCGAGCCGTTCCCGCCCGCGGCGGCGGTGGCCGAGCTGACGTTCTGGCTGTCAGGCGTGCCGACCGGTCAGGTCGTCGTACCGGCCGGTACGCAGGTGTCGACCACCGGTGAAGAGGCGGATCGCTTCGTGTTCACCACCATCGACGACCTCGTCATCGGTCAGCCCCGCATCGTCGCCGCCATGAGCGCCATCGACGACAGCAGCTGGCTCGACGTCACCGAGCAGCTCGGCTACCAGCGGGCCCGGGTCGAGTTGTTCCGATCGCAGCCGCCCGAACCGGACGACGCGTTCTACCTGGGGGTCGCCTCGTCGTTGGCGGGCAACGTGATCCGCCTCGAGATCGAGGCCGACGCCGAGGGCATCGGCGTGGACCCGACGCGCCCGCCGCTGGCGTTCGAGGTGTGGGGCGACGAGGCGTGGATCGGCGCTGCGGTGCACAGCGATACCACCGGCGGGCTGAACCGCAGCGGTGAGATCGTGCTGCTGGTGCCCTCGGTGCACGAGCCGCTCACCCTGGCCGACGTGCGCGGCTTCTGGCTGCGCATCCGCGTCGAGGACGTCGCCGCCGACCAGCCGACCTACCGCCGCTCCCCCCGGTTGACCGCCCTGCGGGCCGCCGCCATCGGCGGCACCACCGCCGCCGAGCACAGCGAAGCGGTCGGCCGGGACCTGCTCGGGGTCAGCGACGGCCGCCCCGGGCAGATCTTCACCGTGCGCCACGCCCCGGTGTTGCCCCGGCGCCGCCACGAGACGGTGCGGGTGAGCGAGCCCGACGGCGACTTCGACTGGGTCGAGGTGGGCGACTTCGCCCAGTCGAGCCCCACCGATCGCCACCTCCGCTGGGATTCCGCCACCGGCGAGATCCGCTTCGGCCCCCGCATCCGCTACCCCGACGGCACCCACCGCCAGCACGGCGCGGTGCCACCGGCCGGGTCGCACATCCATGTGTTGGGCTACCGCCATGGCGGCGGCAGCCGCGGCAACGTCGGGGCCGGCACGCTCACCGCGCTGCGCTCCGCCATCCCGTTCGTGTCCCACGTGACCAACCTGACGCCGGCCACCGGCGGGGTGGACGCCGAGTCGGTCGACAACGCCAAGCTGCGCGGCCCGGCGACGGTGCGCACCGGCGAGCGGGCGGTGACCGCCGCCGACTTCGAGCGGCTGTCGCTGGCGGCGGACGCGACGCTGGCGCGGGCCCGGTGCCTGCCACCGAGCCGCCCCGGTGACCCGGTGCGGCTGCTGCTGGTCCCCGGCGTCGAGGCGTTGCCCAACGACTATCGCCTCGACGACTTCGCCCTCACCGACCGCCTGGTCGACAACGTGCGCGACCACCTCGACGCCCGCCGGGTGCTCGGCACCACGATCGAGCTGTCCACGCCCTACTACCAGGGTGTGTCGGTCGCAGCGCTGCTGCGGGCGCTGCCCGGCCGTTCGGAGGCGGTCATCGGCCAGCGGGCCCGAGATCTGCTCTACCGGCTCATCAACCCGCTGTGCGGCGGGACCGACGGCCATGGATGGCCGTTCGACACCGACCTCAACGCGGCCGCGGTGTCCCAGCTGCTGGGCAGCATCGACGGCGTCGATCGGGTCGAGGAGGTGCTGTTCTTCGAGTTCGACCTGCGCAACGGCACCCGCACCGGTCGTGCGCTCGACATCGTGCGCCTCGCGCCCGACTCCTTGTTCCTGTCCGCCGCCCACCGGGTGGTGGTGCGGTGAGCCACGCGCTCGATGCGATGGTCGGGCGGGCACGCAACCGCCGCCCGGCGGACTGGCTCACCGCGCA
This sequence comes from Acidimicrobiales bacterium, assembly GCA_020846295.1. Classification (GTDB taxonomy): domain Bacteria; phylum Actinomycetota; class Acidimicrobiia; order Acidimicrobiales; family CAIXPF01; genus CAIXPF01. The sequence goes on along the minus strand of JADLEF010000019.1, from coordinate 912 downwards.
GCTGCCACTGGGGTTGGTCGAGGACGATCTGCTGCGCCGCTTCGTCAGCATGTTCCAGGCGGTGGCCGACACCGTGCTGGAGCACGTGGACAACCTCGGGCTGCTGCTCGACCCCGCCGTGGCACCGCCGTCGATGGTGCGCTTCCTCGGCGGGTGGCTCGGTGAGCCACGCCTGGACGACACCCTCGACGATCTCGTGAGCCGCCGCTGGGTGGCCGCCTCCTCGGAGCTGCTGCGCTGGCGCGGCACCGCCCGCGGGCTGACCCTGCTGCTCGAGCTGGTGACCGGTCGGCCGGTGGTGGTCAGCGACGACGGTGGCGTGTTCCACGAGGGCGAAGCGCCGCCGAGGCGGGGTCACGTGGTCATCCGCGCGCAGCAGCTCGGCGCGCTGAGCGGCGTCGACCTGCTCGAGTTGGTGCGGCGGGAGCTGCCCGCGGCGGTGACCTTCGAGCTGCACGTCGGCCGCGTCCAGCTCTGGCCGAACGGCCCATCGATCGATTCGAGCGAGGAGGGACCCGATGGTGTCCTTGACCTGTCCTGAGTGCGGCGAGCCGGCGGAGCGCGATGAGCTGAGCCGTCACGCGGACTCCTTCTGCGCCGGGTGCGACTTCCCGCTGTTCTGGGCACCGGCCGCGGTGTCGTTGCTGAGCGCGGGTGAGCGCGAGACCGACGAGGCCCTGCGCCGCCTGCCCGGCGCCGGCGGTCATCGCCAGCGGGTGACGAGACCGTGTCCGGCCTGCGGAGAGCAGAACCCCATGGGCCGCACCGACTGCCTTCGTTGCTCGGAGCTGCTCGATCCCCCGCCACCGGAGCCGGTGGTGCTCGAGGCGGCGCCGGTGGTCGTCGTCGCCCCGCCGCCCGCGCCGGAGAAGAAGATCCGCTGGTTCTGGCCGGCCCTCGCCGCCGGCCTCG
>JADLEF010000018.1 GCA_020846295.1 Acidimicrobiales bacterium | reverse complement strand
GGACTGCGCCGCGACGGTGCATCGGTGTGCTTCGCGACGAACTTCTCGTACTCGCCGGTCGCCGAGGCCGAGCAGAAGCTGGCCCGCATCGGCATCGACGGCCGTGGACTGGTCATCACCTCCGCCATGGCCGCAGCCCAACTGGTGGAACCGAACGAGACCGCGCTGCTGTGCGGCGGGCCGGGCATCGAGGAAGCGTTGCTGGCGCGGGGCGTCACCGTGGTGCGCGAGGGCGAGGCGGACGTCGTGGTCGTCGGTTACGACCCGCTGTTCGACTACGCCAAGTTGACCCGGGCCACCGCCGCCATCCGGGCGGGAGCCCGCTTCGTGGCCACCAACGAGGACCCGACGTTCCCCACGCCCCAGGGCCTGCTGCCCGGCGGCGGTTCGCTGGTCGCGGCCGTGGCGTATGCGTCGGGGGTCCAGCCGGTGGTAGCGGGCAAGCCCCATCAGCCCTTCGCCGATCTGGTCACCGCTCGCTTCGGCACCGACGGCATCATGGTCGGGGATCAGCCCCTCACCGATGGTCGCCTCGCCGTTCGCCTCGGCTACCGCTTCGGTCTGGTGCTCACCGGTGTGACCAAGCAGGGCGACCTGCCGGTGGATCCCACCCCGGATCTCATCGCGGCCGATCTCCCCGCCCTCGTCGCCCTTGTTGCTAACTCCAGCAAGCATTAGTTCGCGCGCAGCACTAGGCTGAGGCCATGCCGACCATGCCCTCCTTCAACGAGCTGTCCAAGAAGCTGCCCGCGAAGCTGCCCGCTCGGCCCGCCTTCACGGTGCCCGAGCCCGCTCGCCACGTGGTGGCCCGAGCGGTGCGAGCGGGAGACCGCCTCACCGATGAGGTGACCGCCAAGCTGCGCCACCGCGGTGCTGCCGGCAACTCCGTGGCCGCCAGGGCGGCGGATGCGCTCGCCTGGTCCAGCGGGGTCAGCCGCCGACTGAGCGCCCCGCTGCGCGACTCGGTCCTGCTCGACCAGGGGACCTCCACGGAGGCCTCCACGGAGGCCGTTGGCACGGTCGAACCCGGCGTCGGTGCCGAACCCGGCGAGATCACCGCGGCCGGTGAGGCTGCATCCGCACCGAAGCAGGCAGCTCGCCCCCGGGCCCGCCGCAAGCAGGCCGGCACCGACGCCGGCTGATGCCGAGGGCCGGCCCGGTCTCACCCCGGTCCGGCCCGCGGGCGGGGCCCCCGGCCCGACTTCCAGCCGCTCGCCCGCCCATCGGTTTCGCCGATCCCGCCGTTAGGTGACGTCGCACGGTCGTTCGGCCACATTGTGTGCGTCGAAGGACCGTTCGTGACCTGCTCGCTCGGTCTGTCCTGTTTCTCCGGTGACGAAATGGGCCACCCTTCGCAGCGCGGTGAGCAGGACTCGTCGCCCACGGTGTGGTCGAAGGCGGCCGCTGCTCGTCCCATCACCCTGTACGCGATCGTCGCCGATGGAACCTGGGGCGGGTCGCCCGGCTCGTCGCCAGGGGAGCAGCCCCAGCCCGGGTCGCCCGGCGTTTCGTCACCGGGGGACCCGAGGCCGAGTCGCCCGGCGTTTCGTCACCGGACAAACCCCGGGCCGCCACCCGCCATTTCGTCACCGGACAAACCCCAGGGCAGCCACCCGCCATTTCGTCACCGGAGAAACTCGAGGCGCCGCCGGATGTTGGTCAGCCCCTCGGCTATCCCACGTTCGGTGGTGGAATGATGTCGCCTCGTGAACAATGCGGAGCGGGCTCCTGCTCCATCAGCGACGCAGGCGCGGTCGCCGATTCGGCGTCGCCCCACAGGTCCGCGTCGATCCCCTTCGATGTCACACCCTCCTCGGTACCATCGCCGCCGTCCCGCGCAGCACCATCGACCGGAAGGGGGTGAGGACCACGGCCGCACGTCGTCGGCTCGACGCCGAGCTGGTTCGCCGCGGACTCGCGCCCACCCGTACCCAGGCCCAGGAGCTCGTCGCCGCCGGCCGGGTGACCGTCGGCGGCGCGCCCGCCGACAAGGCGGCGCGCCTCGTCGCGCCGGACGAGCCGGTCGTGGTGCTCGGTCCGCCGCCGCGCTTCGTCGGCCGCGGCGGGCTCAAGCTCGACGGCGCCCTCGACGCCTTCTCGATCGACGTCACGGGGATGCGCTGCCTCGACGCCGGGGCCTCCACCGGCGGGTTCACCGATTGCCTGCTCCAGCGTGGCGCGTCGCAGGTGTGGGCGGTCGACGTGGGTCACGGCCAGCTGCACCCCCGCATCCGCCACGACGCACGGGTCGCGGTGCGCGAGCGCTGCAACGTGCGCGACCTCGAGCCCGCCGCGCTCGAAGGGACGGTCGATGTGACCGTGGCCGACCTGTCGTTCATCTCGTTGACTACGGTGGCGCCGGCCCTGGTGCGCTGCACCCGTGAACGAGGCGAGCTGGTGGTGCTGGTGAAACCGCAATTCGAAGCCGGGCGGCGCGAGGTCAGCGCCGGGCGCGGCGTCATCACCGATCCGGCCTCCTGGGCGCGCGCCATCAGCGACGTCGCCGCCTCGCTCGCCGCTGCCGGCGCCGCCCCGCTCGCCGTGGTACGCAGCCCGCTGACCGGTGGGGACGGCAACGCCGAGTTCCTGCTCTGGGCCCGGCGCGGCGTGCTCGCAGACGCCGCCGCCTTCGAGGCTTCGTCGCACGCCGCCCTGGACGCCTCCGGGACCCTGTCCGGTGGCGAGTCGGGAGAGGCCTGACCGTGGCCCGCGTCCTCGTCGCCGTCCACCAGCACCGATCCGAGGCCCTCGATGTCGCGGCGCAGACCGCCGATTGGCTCCGCGCCGGTGGCCACCAGGTGGAGCTGCCCACCACCGATGCCGTCCTCGTCGGCCGGCCGGAGCTCGCCCGCGCCGACGTCAGCGGCGTCGGTTACGACCTCGCCCTGTCCATCGGCGGCGACGGCACCATGCTGCGCACGGTCGAACTGGTGGCGGCGGACGACGTGCCCGTGCTCGGCGTGAACGCCGGCCAGCTCGGCTACCTGGTCGAGATCGAGCCGGACGCCCTGCGCCCCTCGATCGAGCGGTTCCTCGCCGGCGAGCACCACATCGAACAGCGGATGCGGCTCGACGTGCGCCGCCACGGGCGTGACGGATCGGTGCAGGCCCTCAACGAGGCGGTGCTGGAGAAGACCCCATCGGGGCACACCGTGCGCCTCGCGGTCACGGTGGACGGCACCTACTTCATGACCTTCGCCGCCGACGGGCTCATCGTCGCCACCCCCACCGGGTCCACCGCCTACGCGCTGTCCGCTCGGGCCCCGGTGGTGGCGCCGACCCACCGACTGCTGGTGCTGACGCCCGTCGCCCCCCACATGCTGTTCGACCGCAGCCTGGTCTTCGAGCCGACCTCCGAGCTCCGCCTCGAGGTGTGCAGCTGGCGGCCGGCCGAGCTCTACGTGGACGGTCGCTCGGAAGGCGTGCTGAGCGCGGGTGACGCCGTCGTGGTCACCGCCTCGCCCCACCCGGCCCGCCTGGTCACCTTCGAGCGGCGGGACTTCCTCGGCATCCTCAAGCACAAGTTCGGGCTGAACGACCGGTGAGGCGCTGATGCTGGAAGAGCTCCAGGTCACCGACCTCGGCGTCATCGAGCGGCTCGGTCTGACCCTGGGTCCGGGCATGACCGCGTTGACCGGTGAGACCGGCGCCGGTAAGACGCTGGTGGTCGAGGCGATCGACCTGCTCCTCGGCGGCCGGGCCGATCCCGCCTTCGTGCGCCCCGGCGCCGGCGAGGCCGTCGTCGAGGGTCGCTTCGCCGAGGGCGACGACGAATGGGTGGTCCGCCGGGTCGTGCCGGTGCAGGGGCGCTCGCGCGCCTACGTCAACGGCGCCCTGGCGTCGGTGGCCGAGCTGTCCCAGCTCGGCCGTCGGCTGGTGGACCTGCACGGTCAGCACGCCCACCAGTCGCTCCTGCACGCCTCCACCCAGCGCGCCGCGCTCGATCTGTACGGCAGGATCGACCTCGAACCGCTGCGAGGCCTCACCGCCGAGACCGCGGAGGTCGAGCGCGCCCTGGCCGAGCTGGGCGGGGACGACCGGGCCCGCGCCCGCGAGCTGGACCTGCTCCGCTTCCAGCTCGACGAGCTCGACGCGGCGCGCCTCGAAGACCCCGACGAGGATGCTGCGCTGGACGAGGAGGAGGATCGCCTCGCCGACGCACTGGCCCACCAGGAGGCCGCCGCGCTCGCCGTCGCGGCCCTCAACGACGACGGCGGCGCATCGGAACAGCTCGCCGCCGTCATCGCCGCCCTGCGCGATCGGGCCCCCTACCGCGCCTTGGAGGAACGGGTCCGATCCCTCGCCGCCGAGCTCAGCGAGCTGGCCAGCGAGGTCCGCGCCGTGGCCGAGACCATCGAACCGGACCCGGAGCGGCTCGCCGAGATCCGCACCCGCCGCAGCCAGCTGCGCGACCTGTGACGCAAGTACGGCGAGACCATCGCCGAGGTGATGGAGGAGCACCGCGCCCTCGCCGAGCGCGCCGCCGAGCTCGAGGGTCGGGTGGGCAGGGCCGAGGTGCTCGACGCCCGCCGGCGGGCCCTCGTCGAGGAGTTGCGAGCCGCGCAGCTGCGAGTCGGCGCCGCCCGGCGCAAGGCGGCGCCGGCGCTGGCCAAGGCGGTGCAGGCCCGCCTGGCCGATCTGGCGCTGGCCAAGGCGCGCATCGCGGTGGAGATCCCCCCGGCCGACTCGGACCCGGCCGGCGAGGAGGTCACGGTCCTGCTGGCCGCCAACCCGGGATCGCCCTTGCTACCGCTGGCCAAGGTCGCGTCGGGCGGTGAGCTCGCCCGGGCCATGCTCGCGCTGCGGCTGGTGCTGTCCAAGGCCGGCTACACCAGCCCGCCGACCCAGATCTTCGACTAGGTCGACGCGGGCATCGGTGGCGCTGCCGCCACCTCGGTCGGCGAGGCGCTCGCCCGCCTTGCCCAGGGGGATCGGCAGATCCTCGTCGTCACCCACCTCCCGCAGGTGGCGGCGTGGGCCACCACCCACGTCACCGTGGAGAAGAAGCAGGGCGAGGACAGCACCGAGTCCGTGGCCCGGGTGCTCACCGCCAAGCAGCGCACGGTCGAGCTGGCCCGCATGCTGTCCGGTTCACCGGAGTCGGCGTCGGCCCGTCGGCACGCCGGCGAGCTGCTCGGCGCCGTCGCCGCTGCCCGCGAGCAGTGGTGAGCGCAGCACGCATCACGGCGGTGGTCGGCCGTCCGCGGTCGACCGCCATGCGCGGCTGCCGCGGCCTCGGCTGCTAGCGTGATCCGGGCCGAGCGGGTTGGGACTGTGCTGTTCGAACAGCCCTGTTTCGTCTTGGCCACGTCATGACCGAGGAACGGGTCGGTGCTTCGAGCGCCGCCCGACCCGACCAGGAGGAACCGTGGCCAAGCACATCTTCGTGACCGGCGGCGTCGTGAGCGGCCTGGGCAAGGGCCTCACCGCATCCGCACTCGGCAGCCTGCTCCGTGCCCGTGGCCTGCGGGTGACCATGCAGAAGCTGGACCCGTACCTCAACGTCGATCCCGGCACCATGAACCCGTTCGAGCACGGCGAGGTGTACGTCACCGGCGACGGCGGCGAGACCGACCTCGACCTCGGCCACTACGAGCGCTTCATCGACACCGAGCTCACCCGGGCGTCCAACGCCACCACCGGGTCGATCTACTCGGCGGTCATCGCCGCCGAGCGCCGAGGGGACTACCTCGGCCGCACCGTGCAGGTGATCCCACACATCACCGACGAGATCAAGCGACGCATCGCGCTGCTCGCCACCGACGACGTCGACGTCGTGATCACCGAGGTCGGCGGCACCGTCGGCGACATCGAGATCCTGCCGTTCCTCGAGGCCATCCGGCAGTTCCGCCTCGACGTCGGTCGCGAGAACGTGTTCTTCCTGCACGTGACGCTGGTGCCGTTCATCGGCCCGTCCGGCGAGCAGAAGACCAAGCCGACGCAGCACTCCGTCACCGAGTTGCGCAGCCGCGGCATCCAGCCCGACGCCATCGTGTGCCGCAGCGAGCAGCCGTTGAGCACCGAGCTCAAGCGCAAGATCTCGAACCTGTGCGACGTCGAGGTCGACGCGGTGGTCAACGCTGCCGACGCCGACAGCATCTACGTCATCCCGCTGGTGCTGCACGACGAGGGCCTCGACGGCTTCGTGTGCCGGCAGCTGCGCCTCGACACCCCGCCACCGGACCTGACCCGTTGGAAGGCGTTCGTCGAGCAGATCTACTCCGCCGATCGGCCGGTGCGCATCGGCATCGTCGGCAAGTACGTCAGCCTGCCCGACGCCTACCTGTCGGTGGTCGAGTCGCTCAACCACGCCGCCTTCCACTTCGGCGCCAAGCTGCAACTCGACTGGGTCCAGGCCGAGGACATCGAGGGCATGCTGGCCGCCGGCCGGCTCGCCGACCTCGACGGCATCGTCATCCCCGGCGGGTTCGGTCCCCGTGGCGTCGAGGGCAAGATCGCCGCCGCCGGTTACGCCCGCGAGCACAACCTGCCCTGCCTCGGCCTCTGCCTCGGCATGCAGGTCATGACCATCGAGTACGCCCGTTCCGTGCTCGGCCTCGAAGGGGCCAACTCCACCGAGTTCGACCCCGACACCGTGCACCCCGTGATCGACCTCATGGAGACCCAGCGTGGCGTCACCGACCTCGGAGGCACCATGCGCCTCGGCAACTACATCGCCGAGCTGCGCGAGGGCAGCCAGGTCCACGCCGCCTACGGCAGCGCCGTCGTGAAGGAACGGCACCGCCACCGCTACGAGTTCAACCCTCGCTACCGCGGCCGCTTCGACGACGGCGACTTCGTCTGTTCGGGTGTGTCGCCCGACAACCGCCTGGTCGAGTTCATCGAGCTGCGATCCCACCCGTACTGGGTCGCCACCCAGGCCCACCCGGAGTTCCGCAGCCGGCCCGGCCAGCCCGCGCCGCTGTTCCGCGAGCTGCTGCGGGCCTCCCTGCAGCGGGCGTCACGCCGCGCCGCCGACGCCGAGGACCGCTGCGACCGAGCCACCGCCCTCGCCGCGATCGACACGGGGAGCGACGCATCCGCCCCGGACGACCGTACCCTCGTGGTGAGCGTCCGGGAGTCGGTGTCGCTCGGGGTCGAGAGCTGAGCAGGTCGGTGGCGGAACAGAGCGAGACGATGACCGGGCCGACGCCCGCCTTCCGGCGGGTCGGCGTCGAAGAGATCTACCGTGGCTACGTCATCAAGGTCACCAACGCGTCCTTCGAGGGCCCCGCTGGTGAGCGCTTCACCCGGGATGTGATCTACTCGCCCGGCGCCGTCGGCATCATCCCGGTCCTCGACGGGCCCGACGGCCCCCACACCTTGCTCGTGCGCCAGTACCGGGCCTCCATCGAGGACTGGCTGATGGAGATCCCCGCCGGCCTGCGGGACAAGCCGGGGGAGGACCCCGCCGAGACCGCCGCCCGCGAGCTGATCGAGGAGACCGGCTTCGCCGCCGAACGCTTCGACCTGCTCACCGTGTTCCTCAACGCGGCCGGCATGACCGACCAGCGCACCCACCTCTACCTCGCCCGTGACCTCACCGAGGTCGGCGCATCGGCCGACGGGGTGGAGGAGACGTACCTCCAGCTGCACCGGATCGCGCTGCGCGACATCCGGGGGATGATCGAGCGGTGCGAGCTGACCGACGCCAAGACCATCATCGGCCTGCTCCTCGCGCTCGGCCGACTCGGGATGTGAGCGAGCCGGCGCGCCCGGGGGCGCTCGGCCGGCACCTGCTGCACCTCGTCCGCCGCTTCGCGGCCGCCGCCCGGCGCGCCGGGCCGACGCCGCAGGACGAAGCGTGGGCCCGGAGCCTGCTCACCGACGCCGAGGCGACGCTGTGGCAGCGCCACCGGCCCGGCGACCGGCGTCACAGCGTCGCGGTCGCCCGGCATCTCGCGGCGAGCCGGGCCGAGGATCGCAAGGAGGAAGGCGAGCTCCCGGGCTGGCTGCTGCCCGCCGCCCTCCTGCACGACATCGGCAAGGTCGACGCCGATCTCCCGGTGGCCGGACGCGTCGTCGCCTCGCTGCTCAAGCTGCTCGGGGTGCGCGTCGCGCCGGGGGTGCTCGGCCGCTACCTGGGCTACCCCGCGCACGGGGCTGCGCTGCTGACCGCGGCCGGTTCGCAGCCCGAGGTCGCCGCCTGGGCGGCGCAGCACCACGAGCCCCCGAACCGGTGGAGCGTGCCGGCGCAGTGGGGACAGCTCCTCGCCGCCGCCGACGACCACTGCGTCTGACCTGAACCGTTGGCAGCCCTCGGCTAGCGGGGGAGCAGACCGATGGCGTTGCGGGCCCGGCCGAGCACCTCGTCGGCCACCGACGCCGCCTTGTCCGCCCCGACCGCCAGCAGGCGCGCGGTTTCCGCCGGGTCCGCCCGTAGCTCCTCGAAGCGACGTTGGATCGGCGTGAGGGTGTCCACCACCGCAGCCGCGGTGTCCGCCTTCAGCGGGCCGTACTGCGTGTAGCCCTCGGCGGCCTGCTCCGGCGTGCGCCCGGTGCACGCAGCGAGGATCGACAGCAGGTTCGACACGCCGGGCTTGGTGGCCGGGTCGTAGCGAATCTCGCCGTCCGTGTCGGTCACCGCGCGCTTGATCTTCTTCTCGATGTCCTTCAGCGGGTCGAGCACGCCGATGGTGCCCTGCGGGGAATCCAGCGACTTGGACATCTTGTTGCTCGGCTGCTGCAGGTCCATGACCCGGGCCCCGGCCTTGGGGATCGCCGCTTCGGGCACCACGAACGTGTCGCCGTAGCGGCTGTTGAACCTGATCGCCACGTCGCGGGTGAGCTCGAGGTGCTGGCGCTGGTCGTCGCCCACCGGGACCCGGTCGGTGTCGTAGAGCAGGATGTCCGCCGCCATCAGGGCCGGGTAGGTGAACAGGGCGGCCGAAACGAACTCGGCCTTGTCCGACTTGTCCTTGAACTGGGTCATCCGGCGCAGTTCGCCGAAGCTCACCGTGCACTCCATCAGCCATGCCAGCTCGGTGTGGGCCCGAACATGGCTCTGCACGAACAGCGTGCACACCGCAGGGTCGAGCCCGCAGGCGATGAGCAGCTGCGCAAGTTGCAGGGTGTTGTCCCGTAGCGCCGCCGGGTCCTGCACCGAGGTCAGCGCGTGGAGGTCCACGACGCAGAAGAAGCTGTCCGCCTCGTGCTGGTCGACCACCCAGTTGCGCACCGCGCCCAGCAGGTTGCCGAGGTGGAGCGCCCCTGAGGGCTGGATGCCGGAGAGCACGCGGGTCACGAGCGGGACAGGGTAGCGGGCGACGGGCGGGGGCCCGCCAGCGCGTTGCCCGCGGTCGGCCGCAACGCCGTCAGCCGGGGATGAGCTGGGCGGCGGCCGCGCTGTAGCCGGCGGCGGCCAGCGCGCCGGGATCGCCGTAGACCACCCAGCCGTCCGCGGTCCACACCCAGTAGGCGCTGCCGGTGCGGGCCCGGAAGACGGTGCCGGGCAGCGTGCCGCCGCACGCCCACTGCGAGACCCCGGCGCCGCCCGGCAGCCGATGCCAGCCGGACCCGCCCACCGCGGCCTGGAGCGCGGCCAGCTCCTCCATGGACGGGATCGGCCACGGTGAGCCGCCGGCGCACCAGTACAGGGTGGCGTCGCCCGCCTCGGCGAAGGCCCGGTACTGCAACGGCCGGAACGGCATCGCGCTGAGCAGGGTGTCGAGCCGTGACCCGGCGACCTGCACCCTGCCCCAGCCCCCGAGGAGCTCGAGCTGCACCGGGTCCGGCACCCACCACGGCGAACCGCCGGCGTACAGGAACACGTTGGGAGCGTCGCCGGCGCGGAACAGGGTGCCCTCGGCCAGCGCGCCCGGCGGCGGTGTGGTCGGCGCGGGTGCCGGAGGTTGGGTCACCGGGGTGGGCGTCGGGGTCGGTGTCGGGGTCGGCGTCGGGCCGGGCGGCAGCGGCGAGGTGGGCACCGTCGTCGTCGACCACATCGTGGTGGGCGTACCGGAGGTGATCGTGTAGTCGTTGCGCAGCCGGCCCGCGCCGAAGGCGGGCACCTGGTTCCACGTCGTCGCGCCCAGCGCCGCGGGGTAGGTCGTCCACACCCCGCCGGACCAGCCGACCATGGGACCAGGGTCGATGCGTTGGTGGTCGGCGTTGAGCTCGTCGTAGTGCAGGTGCGGTCCGCTGGAGCAGCCGCCGGCGGCGCCGGTGTTGCCCGAGTAGCCGATGATCTGGCCCCGGCTCACCGCATCGCCATCGCGCACCGCGTAGGAGGACAGGTGCAGGTAGCGCGACCACTTGCGCACCCCGCTGTGCCAGACCTCGATGTAGCGGCCGGCGCAGTCGTCCTCGTAGAGGCGGGCGGTGCCCGACGCCGCCGCGACGATGGGGGAGCCCTCCGCCATCACGAAGTCCACCGCTGGTCTCGAGCCGCCGTGATGGCCGCCGCCGCAGCCGTTGTCCCAGGTGCAGCCGAGCTGGAACGTGCCCCAGAACGGCAGCAGGTCCGGTTCGTCGGCCGCCGCCGATGCGGTCGCACCGCGGTGGAACAGCCCGACGGCGGCCAGCGCCAGCACGACGACGACCGCGTTCCAGCGGCGGCGACGGTCGAGACGGCGCTGCCTCCGACGGCTCCGGCGAGCGCCCGGCGTGGTCGCGACACCGACGAACGGTGTTTCCCCGCCGTCCGTCGCCCGGAATCCGCCTCCGAACGATGTTGACCGCTTGCCGAACGACATCGATGTAATTACGCTCCTCTCGTGACCTACGAGGTGCACACTCCCGTCTTCGATGGTCCGTTCGACCTTCTGCTCCACCTGATCCTCAAGGAACAGGTGGACCTCTACGAGGTGTTCCTGACCCGGATCGTCGACGCGTTCCTGGTGGAGCTTGACAAGATGACCGGCCTGGACCTGGGCACGGCGACCGAGTTCCTGCTGATCGCGGCCACCCTGGTCGAGCTGAAGGCGCGCCGCCTGCTGCCGGAGGACGAGGACGTCGACCTCGACGACGAGCTCGCCCTGTGGGAGGAGCGCGACCTGCTGCTCGCCCGCCTCCTCGAGTGCAAGACGTTCAAGGACGCCGCCGCCATCATGGACAGCGCCCTGGAACGCGCCGCCCGCAGCGCGCCGCGCACCTGCGGCCCCGACGAGCGCTTCGCCGACCTGCAACCCGACTTCCTCGCCGGGGTCACCCCCGAGCAGCTCCGTGCCGCCTTCATCAAGGCGACCACCCCCAAGCCGCCACCCCGGGTGTCCATCGAGCACCTGCCGTCGGTGCGGGTCTCGGTCTTCGACGCCATCACCGAGGTGGCCGACGAGCTGCGCCGGGCCGGGCGCATGTCCTTCCGGCTGTTGTGCGCCGGGCTGGCGGAGCGCCTCGACATCGTGGTCCGCTTCCTCGCCGTGCTCGAGCTGTACAAGCAGGGCTTCGTCGAGCTGGAGCAGGCCTCGTCGATGGCCGCGCTGGAACTGCAGTGGGTGGGCAACGATGATGTGCCCCTGCAGGAACTGCTGGTGGCCGACGCCTACGAGGGCTGAGCCCTCCGGGTGGTGGCTCGGCCGCCGCCCCGCCTGCCGACGACCGCCCCGACGAACACGAGGAAGCGAACCGCTCGTGGACCAACCCCTCATCCTGCCCGACGACGCCGACCGGGCCATCGAGGCGCTGGTCATGGTGGCCGACCAGCCCGTCGAGCCCTCCGTGCTGGCCCAGCTGCTCGAGATCCCCGTCGTCGAGGTGGAGCAGCGCTGCCGCGTCCTCGCCGCGCAGTACGAGATCGAGAACCGCGGCTTCCAGCTGGTGCGCGTCGCCGGCGGGTACCGCTACCAGTCCCATCCGGACCAGGTCGCCTACGTGGAGCGCTACGTGCTCGACGGCCAGTCGGCCAAGCTGTCCGCCGCCGCGCTGGAGACGCTGTCCATCGTCGCCTACAAGCAGCCGATCTCCCGGGCGCAGGTGACCGCCATCCGTGGGGTGAACGTGGACGGCGTGATGCGCACGCTGGTGCAGCGCGGGCTGGTGGAGGAGGTCGGCCACGACCCGGGGCCCGGTCAGGCGACGCTGTACGGCACCACCCAGCTGTTCCTCGAGCGGATCGGCCTCGACCGCGTCGAGGACCTGCCGCCGCTCGGGCAGTTCGTGCCCGGCGGCGATGTGGTGGAGACCTTGGAGCGCACGCTGCTGTCGGAGGGCGATCCCCGGCGGCGGCACCGCAACGCACCCGGTGCCGGCCAGCCTGCGCCCGGGGACGACGACGGGGACGACGGCGG
>JADLEF010000017.1 GCA_020846295.1 Acidimicrobiales bacterium | reverse complement strand
TCGATGAGCCCGGCTGCCATCCGGCCGGTCTCGTAGGCGTAGTCGATGCCCTCACCGTTGAACGGGTTGACCGTGCCGGCCGAGTCTCCCGCCAGCAGCCAGCCGGGGCCCACCTTCGGACCGACGGCGCCGCCCATGGGCAGGCGGCCGCCGGTGGGCCGGCCCACGACCGACTCCGCCGAGATGCCCCAGTAGGACGGCGCGGTGGCGACGTACTCGTTCAGCAGGTGCGAGGTGTTGATCTGCTTGTAGTGCTTGAAGGTCGACAGCAGACCCACACCGACGTTGATGGTCCCGTTGCCGACGGGGAAGATCCAGCCGTACCCGGGCAGCGAGTGGCCGTCGCGGTCGCGCAGGTCGAGCGCCGATTCGATCCACGGGTCGTCGTGGCGGGGGGAGCGGTAGTAGCCGCGCAGCGCCATGCCCTGCGGGTAGCTGCGGTCCTGCACGGTGCCCAGCGCCCGGCCGAAGGTGGTCTTCGCTCCTTCGCACACCACCACGTAGGAGGCGCGGACCTCCTCGTAGGTGCCGTCTGCCTTCTTCAGGGTCGCGCCGACGACACGGCCGCCCTCTCGCAGCGGCTCGACGGCGGTGGTGGCCTGGCGTAGTTCAGCCCCGGCCTGCACCGCATGGTCGGCGACGAAGGCATCGAGATCGCATCGACGCACGACGTACCCGTAGGACGGGAACACTCGGTGTTCCGGCCACTGCAGCTCGAGCACCTTGCCGTGGCCGGTGGCTCGCAGTCCTTCGAAGCGGTGGTACCGCTCGAGCGTGCCGCCCAGGCCCATGTCCAGCAGTTGGTGCACCGCCCGGGGGGTGAGGCCGTCCCCGCAGGTCTTGTCCCGCGGGAAGGTCGTCTTCTCCACGGCGAGCACCCGCCGGCCGGCCGATGCGAGCCAGTAGGCGGTCGATGCCCCGGCGGGACCGGCGCCGACCACGAGTGCGTCGTACGTCATGACGACAGCTTGCGCGTCCGGCGCTCGCTACGACGATTCCGAACCGACTCGCCGATCGAGACGATCGTCACTCCGCAGCGGGGATCTCGACGCCTTCCTGGGCGACGATCTCCTCGATGATGAGGTCGATCTCCGCCTCGGTGTAGCCGCGCTCGGGGAACTCCTCGACCAGCTCGCGCAGATCGGCCCAGCCCTCGGCGTCCTCGGCGATGTCGTGGCCGGCCAGCGTCTGGCGCTCGTGCAGCACCACCTCGACGATCTGGGTGAGGCTCAGCGTCTCGCCGAAGGCAGGCATGCCGCCCTTGGACTGCTTGCCCGCCGCTGCGTAGAGGTCTGCGCCGCCGGCGGAGCCGAGGATCACCCAACGGACCATGTCCACCGGGTTGGGGAAGGTCTCGGCGGCCGCGCCTCCGGAGAGCTGCGGGCCGACGCCGCCGCCACCGGTGGCGCCGTGGCACCCGGCGCACGCCGCGGCACCCGAGTAGACCTCAGCGCCAGCCTCCTTGAGGGTCAGCACCGTCTTCTTGGGCGGCTCCAGCGTGCCGGCGTACAGGAAGGCCCACAGCGGGAGGATGGCGACCACGGGCATGGCCCACACCGGGATGCGGGTCCGACGCTTCGAGGCCTCGATGTACGGCGCGAGCGGCTTCGCCGGCTTCGCTGCGGCGGCGGCGGGGCCCGACGGGGCGACCGGCCCCTTGGGCAGGTTGGATCCCGTTGCGGCGACCGCGCCGCCACCACCGCCACCGCCTGCTGCGGGGGTCGCTGCGGCGGCACCGCCGTCGCCGCCTCCGCTCACGGGGAGACCGAGCGCCTGACGGCGGGACCTCGTGCGCTCTAGGAGGTGGTCGGGGATCTCGGTCACGGATGCCTCGATGGTTCTTGCTGCGGGCGTGGGCGGTGACCCAGGGGGTCGACCGCGACTGCGGGCGTGACGCTAGCGGCTGACGAGCCACCTGTCCTACCAAGGGTCATCATCGCAGCACCGTCCCCCCGCGACCAACCTGACGCCCCGCTCGGCGCCGACCCGTTGGCCCGGGGTGCAGCGCTCCAGTACCGCCGGTGCGCCGCGTCTCGTTCGGATGGTGGCGGATTTGGTAGACAGTGCACGCCTGTCCGCCCGACGGTGTGCTGTGTTCGCCGCGGGTGCCAGGACTACGCTTGTGCAGAGTTTCACGAGGAGGACGGCACCACCGTGGTAGCCCTGATCGTTTCGACCTTGATCGGCGTGCTCGGCCTCGTCCTGCCGTTCCGCCACTTCTACAAGCGGCGTCCGCTCGGCGCACCCCTCACCTGGGGTGAGGCGATGGTCTCCGCCACCTGGGCGTTCTTCCTGATGTTCTGGTGGTATGGGGTGGTGCCCCACCAGTGGCTCACCCTCGCCGACAACGAGTGGAACTGGCGTCCGGACCGCTTCTGGCACGGACCCAGCTTCGGCATGAGCGACGGCATCCTCACGAAGCTGCCGTTCACGCTGCACTACCAGCACGCCCGTGACTTCATCGCCGCCGGCATCTACGTCGTCGCCCTCGGCGCCAACGGCGCCCTGTTCGTGGCGTGGCAGAACCGGGGGAAGAAGGCGCCGAGCATCGAGCTCGAGCGCTCGGACTACGGCCGTCCGCTGGTGCGGACCTGATCCTGCCGCCAGGCAGGGGAGCAAGTACGACAACGGAGCGATCGAGCGAGAAAGGACGACAGGATGGCCCGCACCGACGCCAACCCGCCCATGCCGGAGTTCCGTTCGGACTACGTGCTGTACGAGGTCGACGCGCAATGGCTCAGCCAGGCGGTCAAACCGAAGCAGTTCATCCACATCGACCAGTCCGAGTGCATCATGTGCGAGGGCTGTGTGGACATCTGCCCCTGGAAGTGCATCCACATGGTGTCGCCCGCAGCGATCACCGAGGCCTACGACGTGGAGCAGCCCGGCTCCGACCCGGCCGACCACGTCGTGTTCATGATCGACGACGACGTCTGCACCCGCTGCGCCCTCTGCGTCGACCGTTGCCCGACCTGCGTCATCGTGCTGGGCAAGCTGGTCGATCCCGGTGAGGAGGGCGAGATCCACATGCGGATGAACACGCACGGCTACGCCTACGGCATGCGCCTGGGGTAGCCGCCACGGGCCCCATCGGCGCTCCGGAGACGGATCGCAGCACCGATGTGGGCCAAGACGGTCGAGGCCCTCCGGGGTCCCGGCCGCCGTGAGTTCGCCGCGGGGTGGCCGACTTACGTAATGTCAGCGCCGAGAAGCCGGGACAGGCTCCTCGGTAGAACCTGCGAGGTAGGGAGAGGCATCGGTGGCGAAGACGGCACCACGCCGAAGCGACCAGCTCGCCGACAAGGTCGGCGAGATCACCGGGAAGGTCCAGGACAGTCAGGCCTGGAACTCGATCTTCCGACCCGGTTCGATCTTCCGGAAGGGCTACACCGACAGCCCCCGGAACCGGTCGTACGTGATCATGAACAGCGTGCTGTACCACCTCCACCCGGTGAAGGTGAAGCGGCACGCGGTGAAGGTCAGCTACACCCTCTGTCTGGGTGGCCTGAGCTTCTTCCTGTTCATCCTGCTCACGGTGACGGGCATCTTCCTGATGTTCTTCTACCGTCCGACCGCGGCGCAGGCCTGGGACGACATCTACTCCCTGCAGACGGCGGTGGCGTTCGGGCTCCTTGTGCGGAACATGCACCGATGGGGAGCCCACCTCATGGTGCTCTCGGTGTTCCTGCACATGGCCAGGGTCTTCTACCACGGTGCCTACAAGCCGCCCCGGGAGTTCAACTGGGTGATCGGCGTGATGCTGTTGCAGTTCACCCTGCTGCTGTCCTTCACCGGCTACCTGCTCCCGTGGGACCAGCTGGCGCTGTGGGCGGTGACGGTCGGCACGAACATGATGGGCTACACCCCGGTGTTCGGCCGTCAGGTCCGCTTCGTCCTGCTCGGCGGCTTCGAGATCGGCTCCAACACGCTGCTGCGCTGGTATGTGCTGCACGTGCTGATGCTGCCGTTCGTGGTCGTCATCTTCATGGCCATCCACTTCTGGAGAGTCCGCAAGGACGGCGGCATCTCCGGACCGTTGTGATCGAGGGGAACGAGGCGAGAACATGACCGAAATCCCTGAACATCTCCGGAAGCGGGCCGAGGCGGCCAAGCAGAAGGCCGAGGCGAAGAAGGCCGCCGAGAGCGGCGCGGCCCCGGCCGCACCGGCCGAGGGCGCTCCGGCCGCCGCGGCGGCAGCTGCGGCGCCGGCGGGCGGCACGGGCGGCGGTGGAGACCGCATCCCTGCGCACCTGCTCGACCGAAGCCGCTCGGCGGCCCAGAACGCCGGCCTCGAAGTCGCCGCGCCGGCAGGAGCGGTGGCCACCGCAGTGGCGGACGCCCGACCGGTCGCATCCGGGCCCGGCGGCCACACCCAGCGCCTGCTCACCGTGGTCAAGTCCGGGTCCATCCAGGACGTGCGGGCCACGCCCCA
Source organism: Acidimicrobiales bacterium (assembly GCA_020846295.1). Taxonomy (GTDB): domain Bacteria; phylum Actinomycetota; class Acidimicrobiia; order Acidimicrobiales; family CAIXPF01; genus CAIXPF01. Next base: position 14,184 of record JADLEF010000017.1, on the reverse strand, counting down.
GGACAAGGTCCACACCTGGCCGCACCTCCTGGTGGCCGAGTTCGTGGCCGCCCTGTTGATCACGGCGTTCACGTTCATCTTCTCGGTGTTCGTGAACGCCCCCCTGCTGCAGCTGGCCAACCTGAACCAGACGCCGAACCCCTCCAAGGCACCGTGGTACTTCCTCGGGCTGCAGGAGCTGCTGACGATGTTCCACCCGATGGTCGCCGGTGTGACCATCCCCGGCATGGGGTTGTTCGTGCTCGGCATGGCGCCCTATGTGGACAAGAACCCCTCCAACAAGCCCGAGGACAGGAAGTTCGCCATCTCGCTGATGACGGTGCACCTCATGTTCTGGTCGGTGCTGGTCATGATCGGCTCGTTCTTCCGCGGGCCGGGCTTCAACTTCGTCTTCCCGTGGACTTCGGGCCTCTTCTTCGAGCTGTGACGGTCGGAGCAACGACGTGAGCAACTACACCATCGTCATCATCGTCGCCGCGGCGATCGTGGTCCTCGCCCTCGTGGGGGTGTTGGCCACCTCGCGACGCCGAGACACCGACAGCGCCATCGGCGCCCTCAGCCGCGAGACCCGCAAGCGCGACCGTGGCAGTGCGACCGCCGGGCCGGGCGCCGGCCCGGTCGTGCCGAGCGGCCGCGACTACGAGCGTTCCGGTGCGCTCGCCCGCAGCGGCGGCGCGGAGATCGAGCCGGTGCGGGCCAAGGCGCCCGCTGTCTACGTACCACCGGACCCCGAGACCTTGGGCGTCACCCGACGCCAGTTCCTCAACCGGTCCATCGTCGGGTTCATGGTCATGTCGCTGTCCGGCTTCGGGGCTGCGGTGATCGCATTCCTGTGGCCGAGCACCAGCGGCGGCTTCGGCGCCCAGATCACCGTGGGCTCGGTGCCCGATGTGCGCAACCGCATCCGCGCCAACAACGGCTTCCTGTACGTGCCGGAGGGCCGGGCTTGGGTCACCGAGTACCCGAGCGCGGCGATCGAGAAGGGCAAGAGCGCCTACGCGTCGGCGCTGCACCCGATCCTCGAGGCGGGCTTCACCGCGCTGTGGCAGACCTGCCCCCACCTGGGGTGCCGGGTACCGGAGTGCAAGACCTCCCAATGGTTCGAGTGCCCGTGCCACGGCTCGCAGTACAACCGGAACGGTGAGAAGAAGGGTGGTCCGGCCCCCCGCGGGATGGACAGCTTCCCCGGCACGGTGGACGCGCGGGGCAACCTGGTGATCAACACCGGTCAGATCATCCAGGGGCCGCCGATCGGCACCAACACGACCGGTCAGGAAGCTGAAGGGCCCCACTGCATCGGGTCCGCCGGAGGGCACGGGGCATGATCGCCACTCTCGTCGCTGCCAGCGTGCAGCGCTCCATCGGTCTCGTGCTGGCGTGGCTCACCCTCGTCGGCTTCGGGATCTACCTCTTCATCAACATCCGCAAGGCGAAGCCGGAGGTCGGCGCCGAGGTCGACCTCGCGCCGAACCGCAAGCCGTACTACACCGATGAGGAGCTCGAGGGTCCCCGCCTCGACCGCTTCCTCACCATGGCCCTGGTGTTGCTCGGGATCCTGGCCCTCGGCGTGCCCTTCTACTGGCTGGCCGAACCCGGCCGTCAGGAGGGTTCCGTCAAGCGCTTCGAAGCCGTCTTCGCCAGCCGGGGCGAGGCGCTGTTCAACACCAACTGCGCCTCCTGCCACGGCCAGGGCGCAGGCGGCGGCGTCGCCGCCTTCGTGCTGCAGGACAAGGAGGGCGAGTTCCTCGCCAACGTCTCCTGGAAGGCGCCGGCGCTGAACAACGCCCTGCTGCGCTTCGGTCGCGACGAGGTGCAGTACGTGCTCGACCACGGTCGTGCGTTCTCGCCGATGCAGCCTTGGTCCACCGTCGGCGGTGGCGCCATGAACCAGCAGCAGACCAAGAACCTCATCGACTACATGGCATCGGTGAACCTCACCCCGGAAGAAGCCCAGGAGCAGATCCGGGAGGGCTTGATCGCCCGGGTCACCGAGGAGCTCGCCGTCGGCGCCTCCGCCGACGAGCGTGACGGCATCGAAGAGGACGTGCGGAGCGCGTTCGACAACGCCGAGTCCGAGAGCGCGGCCCTCCTCGAGCTCGGCGTCGCCTCCGACGACGAGGCGGCCACGCTCAAGCTCGGTGAGCTGATGTTCAACAGCGAGGCGGCGGCAGGCTCCTACAGCTGCGCTCGCTGCCACACCCAGGGCTGGTCCTACGAGCGGCCCGGGGCGACCGGCAGCGGTGCGTTCGGTCCGAAGCTGTGGGAGGTGGTCGAGAAGTTCAACGATGTCGAGCAGCTCTCCCTCTTCCTTGGCGAGGGCTGCGATCAGGGCAAGCTCTACGGCCGCCAGTCCCAGTGCAAGAGCGGCATGAGGCCCGGCTTCGGTTCGCAGTACACGCCGGAGCAGCTGGATGCCGTGGCGGCCTACGTCGCCTCGCTCGACGGGAACCAGACCTACGTGTTCAACCCCACCACGCCTGAGGAGGCGCAGGCCCAGTGAGCGCCTTCATCACCATTGACGGCCTGAACTTCGGCATCTTCATCCGCGGCCTGCTGGTCGTGGGCGTCGGCATCGCCGTGCTCATGGGCTCGGTCTTCCTGCTGCTGGCCACGAACAGCGGGTTCCGCACCGGCATGTTCCTTGCCCTCACCGGCCTGTTCGGCTGGATGTTCATCATGGGCGCCATCTGGTGGATCTACGGCATCGGCTATCAGGGTCGCCTGCCGAGTTGGAAGGTCATCGAGATGAACCGCGGAGATCTCACCGCGGCACAGTTCGACAAAGCCGCCAACCTCGGCCAAGGGTTGCTCACCTTGGAAGAGGGAGCGAGCTCACCGGCGGTCGCGCTCGAAGGCGTCTTCGAGGAGGCCGAGGCCGCCGCCGAGGCGCCGGTCGTCGCCGGGTGGACCGGCATGCTGGCGTCGAACCGCTCGCGTGGTGAGGCGCAGGCCACGGTGGATGCCTTCCTCCTCAGCTCGAAGGAGCTCGAGGCCGGCTCGTACGTCCCTGTGGCCGCCTTCGAGATCGGCGGCAAGGAGAAGAAGGACCCCGAGGACGTCTGCAAGCCGCGGTTGATCAACGCGACGTGGGGGGGTTGCCCGGCGGCGGCGTGGCATCGGGTGAAGATCGCCCTCACCCCGCGCCACCCGGCCCACTACGCCGCGATCATGGTCCAGAGCGCCACCCCGCAGTCGCTGAACGTGCGTCCCGGTGAGGCGCCGCCGCTGAAGGAAGTCGACGAGACGCAGCCGCTCTACACGGTGATCATGGAGCGCGACCTCGGCTCCAAGCGCGTGCCGTCGGCCAACATCACCATCGGCTCGGGCATCATCTTCTTCACCCTGGCGTGGCGCCTGCACCGCCGGGACAAGCAGGAAATGGCGGTTCGCGCCGCCTACGCGCGGTAATCGCCATGGGTCAGTACCTTCCCATCTTCTGCCTGGCGGTACTGGCCGTCCTGTTCGTGGTGCTCAGCTTCGTCGCCTCCTCCATCCTGGCGCCGCGGTTGACCACCGTGCCGAAGCAGCAGCCCTACGAGTCGGGCATCGTGCCGGGCAAGGCGCCGCCGCGCCGCTTCCCGGTGCGGTTCTCGCTCATCGCGATGATCTTCATCGTCTTCGACATCGAGATCATCTTCATGTACCCCTACGCGATGGTGCACCGCGAGGTCGGCCTCTTCGGCCTGCTCGCCGTGGCCATCTTCTCGGCCTCCGTGTTCGAGTCCTTCCTGTACCTGCTGTCGAAGGGCGCCCTGGACTGGGGCCCGATCAAGAAGGTGCAGCGTCCCGCTCACATGATCGGTGCCGCCCGCACCGCCTCCAACACCGTGCGCCGGGTCGGGCTGGACGGCCGGACCAGCACCGAGGAGACGAAGATCATGATCGAAGAAGGACTCCTGCCCGCCGAGGTGCAGGAACCGGCCACCACCGGAGCGCACTGACATGGCACCCCCGCTGCCGAAGGCGCTGCTCGACGACGGGCTCGCCGGCCTGCAGCACAACGTGCTCACCGGCCAGCTCGAGAACCTGGTCCAGTGGGCCCGGGCCCGGAGCCTGTGGCCGGCCACGTTCGGGCTGGCCTGCTGCGCCATCGAGATGATGGCCGCCGGCGGCGCTCACTATGACCTGTCCCGCTTCGGCATGGAGGTCTTCCGCGCCTCCCCCCGCCAGGCCGACCTCATGATCGTCGCCGGTCGCGTGTCCCAGAAGATGGCCCCCGTGCTGCGCCAGATCTACGACCAGATGATGGAGCCCAAGTGGGTGCTGTCGATGGGCGTCTGCGCCAGCTCCGGCGGCATGTTCAACAACTACGCCATCGTGCAGGGCGTCGATCAGGTGGTGCCGGTCGACGTGTACGCCCCCGGGTGCCCGCCGGGTCCCGAGACGTTGCTGCACGCCATCATCACCATCCACGAGAAGATCACCTCCGGTGAAATCCTCCAGCGTCGCAGCGAGGGTGCCGGTCCGCTGGTGATCGAGCAGCGCGACGGCCAGACCGAACGCGGCGTACGGATCGGTACGGCCCGATGACCGACGCCGCGATCGAGGAGGTCCCCGCCGAGCCGGCGCCGCCCGAGGAGGCGTTCGGTGCGCTCGTCACGTGGTCGCGAGGGCAGCGGGTGCTGCACCCGACCCGTGAGACCTACCTGGCCACCGTCGAGGCGCTGCGCGACGCCGGGTTCATCATGTGCGTCGACGTGTGCGCAGTGGACTACCTGCTGGCCAAGCACGGTCGAGCCCTACCGGTCGGTATCGAGGCGGAGCGCTTCGAGGTGGTGGCGAACTTCATCAACCCCGCCGAGCGCAGCCGCATCCGCACCCGGGTCCAGGTCCCCGAGAGCGACCCGACCTGCCCGTCACTGTGGCCGCTGCACGCGGGCACCGAGGGGCCCGAGCGCGAGGCGTTCGACCTGTTCGGCATCACCTTCGACGGTCACCCCGACATGACCCGCATCCTCATGCCCGAGAACTGGCAGGGCCACCCGTTGCGCAAGGACTACGCGATGGGTCGCATCCCCGTGCAGTTCAAGGGCGCGCCGTCCTCCTGAAGCCCGCAAGCCCACGAGGGAGCGTGCCTGCTCCAAGCCCCTCGCAACCCTTGGGATCCGCCGTGACCGCTGTCGAAACCCCTGCCGAGACCATCGATTACCACGCCCGGCTGCGCAGCGGACGTGGCGTCCTGCGCATGTCCGAGGTCGAGGCGGCGCAGCACGGCGACAAGCTCGCCGACGAGAACGACGAGACCATGTTGATGAACATGGGTCCCCAGCACCCCTCCACCCACGGGGTGCTGCGTCTGATGTTGGAGTTGCGAGGGGAGCAGGTCATGCGCTCCAAGCCGATCCTCGGCTACCTCCACACCGGCATGGAGAAGACGGCGGAGGACCTCACCTACCTGCAGGGCCCGACCAACGTCACCCGCATGGACTACGCCAGCCCGTTGTTCAACGAGCTGGTCTTCTCCATGGCGGTGGAGGAGCTGCTCGGCATCGAGGTGCCCGAGCGGGCCCAGTGGATCCGCATGTTGATGTGCGAACTGAACCGCATGAGCTCGCACCTGCTGTTCCAGGCCACCAATGGCATGGACATCGGCGCGGTGTCGGTGATGATCTACGGCTGGCGTGACCGCGAGGAGATGCTCCGGCTGTTCGAGAAGATCACCGGCCTGCGGATGAACCACAACTACATCCGTCCCGGCGGGGTGGCGGCGGACCTGCCCGACGGCTGGCGCGACGACCTGCTGCGCATCTTCGACACGCTCCCGGAGCACCTCGAGGACCTCGACACCCTGCTGACCGGTCAGCCCATCTGGCGGGAGCGGCTGCAGGGCGTCGGCATGATCTCGACCCAGGAAGCGCTCGATCTCGGGGCCACCGGTCCGATCCTGCGTTCCACCGGCTACGCCTGGGACCTGCGCCGGGAGCTGCCGTACCTGCGTTACGACCAGGTGGACTTCGACGTCGTCGTCGGCACCTTCGGGGACTGCTTCGACCGCTACGCCATCCGGCTCAACGAGATCCGCGAGTCGATGAAGATCGTCTACCAGATCCTCGAGAAGCTGCCGAAGGGCGACTACAAGGCCCTCGACCGCAAGGTCACCCCGCCGCCGCGCGCCCGCATCGACGAGTCGATGGAGGCGTTGATCCACCACTTCAAGATCTACACCGAGGGCTTCAAGGTCCCCGAGGGCGAGGTCTACGTGGCCGTCGAGTCCCCTCGCGGCGAGCTGGGCTGCTACCTCGTCTCCGACGGCACGTCGAAGCCGTACCGCATGCACATCCGGGGGCCCAGCTTCGTGAACCTGCAGTGCCTGCCGCACATGATGGCCGACAGCCTCATCGCCGACACCGTGGCCATCATCTCCTCCGTCGACCCGATCATGGGAGAAGTCGATCGCTGATGTCGCGCCTGACCCCGGAGAACGAGGCGATCGCCCGGGAGATCATCTCCCGCTACCCCAAGCCCAAGTCCGCGCTCATCCCGTTGCTGCACCTGTCCCAGGAGCAGAACGGCCACGTGACCGACGAGGCGATGGTGCACCTCGCCGAGCTCGTCGACGTCACGCCGGCCGAGGTCATCGGGACGTGCACCTTCTACGAGATGTTCAAGCGCGAGCCGGTCGGCCGCTACGTGGTGAACATCTGCACCAACATCGCCTTCCAGCTGCTCGGTGCGGAGGAGCTGCTGCACCACGCCGAGCACCGGCTCGGCATCAAGGCGGGCAACACCACACCGGACGGTCTGTTCACCATCGAGGACGTCGAGTGCGTCGCGGCGTGCACCGAGGCGCCCTGTCTGACGGTGAACTACCGCTACTTCTACAAGGTCGACGGCGAGGACTTCGACGCCATCGTCGAGGACCTGCGCAACGGTCGCCAGCCCACCCGCAAGGCCGCCGAGACCGGGCCCGACGGCGCCATCCCGTCGCACGGCACCCTGGCGCTCGAACGCCAGCACATCCCCGCGGACCGCGCCGCCGGCAACGCCGATCCCGATTCGGCGCCCGCCCCCGTCTGGTTGGAGCAGCAGGCATGACCGCACCCATCGTCAAGGTCGTCACCTCCCGGTTCGACATCGAGGACGCCCACACCCTGGCCGTCTACGAACGTACCGGTGGGTATGAAGGGCTCCGCAAGGCGCTCACCATGTCGCCCACAGCGGTGCACGACGAGGTCAAGGCGGCCACGCTGCTCGGGCGGGGCGGGGCCGGCTTCCCGGCCGGCGTCAAGTGGGGGTTCTGCCCGCCCGGGGTGTGGCCCCGCTACCTGGTGGTCAACGGCGACGAGTCCGAGCCGGGCACCTACAAGGATCGCCTGCTCATGGAGCGCGATCCCCACCAGCTCATCGAGGGTTGCCTGATCGCCTGCTACGCGGCCGGGCTGTCCCAGTGCTTCCTGTACATACGCGGCGAGATGGCCCTCGCCCAGACCCGGGTGGCGCGAGCGCTCAACGAGGCGTACGCCGCCGGCTACGTCGGTCGCAACGTGCTCGGCACCAACTTCTCCGTCGACATCGTGCTGCACTGGGGCGCCGGCGCCTACATCGTCGGCGAGGAGACCGCCCTCATCGAATCGCTCGAGGGCAACCGCGGCATGCCCCGGCTCAAGCCCCCGTACTTCCCCGCCGCCATCGGCCTGTACGGCAAGCCGACCATCGTCAACAACGTCGAGACGCTCTCCAACCTCGGCTGGATCCTGCGCAACGGCTCCGACGCCTACAAGCAGTACGGCTCGGAGAGCTCGCCCGGCACCCGGATGTTCGCCATCTCGGGCCATGTGAAGCGCCCCGGCGTCTACGAGGTGCAGCACGGCATCACCACCTTCCGGGACCTCTTCTACGACGAGCAGTTCTGCGGCGGCATCCGACACGACCACCAGCTGAAGATGTTCATCCCCGGCGGCGGCTCATCGCCGTGGTTCTTCGAGGAGCAGCTCGACCTTCCCCTCGAGGCCCGGCCCGTCGGCGGGGCCGGCTCGATGCTCGGCTCGGGGGCGATCGTCGTCATGGACGAGACCACCGACGCGGTCAAGGCCTGCCTGCGGGTGGTGCGCTTCTACGCCCGGGAGTCGTGCGGCAAGTGCACCCCGTGCCGCGAGGGCACCAACTGGTTGGAGACCATCCTGCAGCGCATCTACGACGGGCACGGCCGCCCGTCGGACATCGACATGCTGCTCGACGTGGGCGACAACATCAGCCCCGGCCCGTACCCCTCGGCCGGGTGGGAGGCGGAAGGCCTCGCCGCTGTGCCGTTCCCGCCCCGCCAGACCACCATCTGCCCGTTGGGCCCGTCCGCGGTGGCGCCGGTGACCAGCGCCCTGCGCCGGTTCCGTCCCGAGTTCGAGGCGAAGATCCGCCGCCGCGCCGTGAACATCCCGCTGCGGGTGGAGGAGAGCGCCCATGTCTGACACCGCCCCGGCGAAGAGCACGGTCAGCGTCGAGATCAACGGGCACACCATCGAGGCCAACCCCGGTGAGCTCGTCATCGACGCCGCCGAGCGCAACGGCGTGCACATCCCGCGCTTCTGCTACCACAACCGCATGCGGCCGGTCGGCATGTGCCGCATGTGCCTCGTCGAGATCGACCAGGGCCGCGGCCCGGCGCTCTCACCGAGCTGCATGATCCCCGTCACCGAGGGGATGAAGGTCGACACCGAGTCCGAGCGCACCCGCAAGGCGCAGGACGGCGTGCTCGAGTTCCTGCTCATCAACCACCCGCTCGACTGCCCGGTGTGCGACAAGGGCGGCGAGTGCCCGCTGCAGGACAACACCGTCGCCTACGGCCCGGGCGAGAGCCGCTTCGTCGAGGAGAAGCGCCACTACGAGAAGCCGATCCCCATCTCGGACCTCGTCTTCCTCGACCGCGAGCGCTGCATCCTGTGCGACCGCTGCACCCGCTTCGCCAAGGAGGTGGCGGGCGATCCGCTCATCCACTTCCAGGGCCGGGGGTCGCGCACCGAGGTCAACACGTTCCCCGACGAGCCGTTCAGCTCGTACTTCAGCGGCAACACCGTGCAGATCTGCCCGGTCGGCGCGCTCACCTCGAGCTCGTACCGGTTCAAGGCCCGCCCGTGGGACCTCACCGAGGTCGAGTCGACGTGCACCACCTGCTCGGTCGGCTGCTCGGTCACCCTGCAGTCGTCGCGCAACCGCCTGTTGCGCACCATGGGCGTTGACAACGACGCCACCAACTGGGGCTGGCTGTGCGATCGCGGCCGCTTCGACATCGAGGCCGTCGAATCCGACAACCGCCTCGCCGAGCCCCTGGTGGACGGCGCCCCGGCCCGTTGGAGCGACGCGTTGCGCAAGGCGGCCGCCGCCATCTCCGGTGCCCTGCGCGACGTCGGGCCCTCCGGCATCGGGGTGATCGGCGGGGCCCGGCTCACCAACGAGTCCGCCTACGCCTGGGCCAAGCTGGCCAAGGGTGTGATCGGCACCGACAACGTCGATGCCCAACTGGGTGACGGCCTGCCCGGCGAGCTGCTCTTCGGTCTGCCCCGCGCCACCATCGCCGAGGCGTGCGCCCCCAAGGGCACCATCGTGCTGCTCGGGTCCGACCCGAAGGAGACGCTCGGCGTCCTGTACCTGCGGCTTCGCCACGCGGTGGTAGAAGACAAGGCAACGCTGATCGAGCTCGGCCACGGCGCCTCAGGCCTGACCCGCTACGCCCGCCACGCCCTGCACGGCGAGCCGGGCGGCGCGCTCGTCGAGCTGGCCCACCAGGCGGTGGCGCTGCTGCCCGAGGGGCAGCCGGTCACCGTGGTGCTCGGTCGCACGTCGCCCACCGAGGATCCGGCCGTGCTCGCCGAGGCGGCGCAGGTCTTCGCCGCCTACGGCGCCCGGTTCCTCTCCGGCCTCACCCGGGGCAACGTCCACGGCGCTCTCGATCTGGGCCTCGCTCCCGGCTTGCTGCCCGGACGGGTCACCCTCGACGCCGGTCGCAGCACCTTCACCGACGCGTGGGGCAGCGTGCCCGCCGGACGGGGCAAGTCCACCGCGGCGATGCTGGCCGCCGCCGCCGACGGCTCGCTGCCGGTGCTGATCCTGCTCGGTGCCGACCCGATCAACGACAGCGCCGACCGGGCGCTGGCCGAGCGGGCGCTGCAGCGGGCCACCGTGATCGCCGTCGACACCTTCCCCACCGATTCGGTGGCCCATGCCTCGGTGGTGCTGCCCGCCGCCGGGTACGCGGAGACCGACGGCACCACCACCAACCTCGAGGGCCGGATCCTCCCGCTGCGCCAGGCCGTCACACCGCCCGGTACGGCGCGCGCCGACTGGGCCATCGCGGTGGAGTTGGCCACCCGGCTCGAGGCCGACCTCGGCTTCGACGCCGTCGAGCAGATCTGGGCCGAGATCGCCTCGCTGTCGGCCGCTCACGAGGGCATCACCGCCGCCGCGCTCGCCTCAGCACGCGACGGCGTCATCGCCGCCGGCTCCGGTGGGTCCGGCGGCCGGCCCGCCACGATCGACAGCGTCCCGGCGGTGACCGCCAAGCGGGTACCGCTCGATCCGACCAAGCTGCGCCTGGTCGTTCGGCGCACGATGTACGACGGGGCCACGCTGACCCAGCAGAGCCGCTCCCTGCCGTCGCTCTACAACGACAACGAGGTGCGGTTGCACCCGCTGGACTTCGAGAAGCTGGGCGTGGACGAGGGCGCCGACGTGACCCTGGTGGCGGCCGAGGGGCAGCTCACGCTGCCCGTGGTGAGCGATCGGGGCGTCGTTCGAGGAACTGCGGTGGTGCTGGCTAATGTGCCGGACGCGCCCGTGAACATCCTGCTCTCGCCAACCAGTCCCGTGATCGACGTCCGCCTCGAGGTGGTCCGCTGATGGGTGATCCCCTCTACACCGACGGCATCGGCGTCGCCGTGGTCCTCATCACCTTGCTGAAGGTGCTGGTGACCTTCGCCTTCACGCTCATCGCCACCATGTTCATGGTGTGGTTCGAGCGCAAGATCATCGCCGACATGCAGCACCGCATCGGCCCCAACCGGGCCGGCCCCTGGGGCCTGCTGCAGACGCTCGCCGACGGCACCAAGCTGTTCTTCAAGGAAGACCTGCTGCCGAACAAGGCGGACCGCCGCATCTTCCGCCTCGCCCCCATCTTGGCGGTCGTGCCGGCGTTCCTCGCCTTCGCCATCATCCCGCTCGGCGGGAACTTCGACACCGGGGACGGCACGGTGTCGATCTTCGGGCACCGGACCTACCTGCAGCTCGCCGATCCCCCGGTCGGGGTGCTGTTCTTCCTCGCCATGTCGGCCATCGGTGTGTACGGCGTGATGCTGGCCGGCTGGTCGTCGGGCTCGAAGTACCCGCTGCTGGGCAGCGTGCGGGCCACGGCCCAGATCGTCTCCTACGAGGCGGCCCTGGGCCTCTCCGTGGCCGCAGTGCTGCTGGTGTCCCGGTCGCTGTCGACCCACGGCATCGTGAGCTCGCAAGCGGACCGCTTCGTCATCGACTGGAACCTCGTGGTCACCGGTGTGGTCCCCGCGGTGATCTTCCTCATCGCCGGCACCGCCGAGCTGAACCGGCCGCCGTTCGACCTCGTCGAGGCGGAGCAGGAGCTGGTCGGCGGGTTCAACACCGAGTACAGCTCCATCCGCTTCGCCATGTTCTTCCTCGCCGAGTTCATGAACACGGTGACCATGTCGGCGTTGATCGTCACCATGTTCCTCGGCGGCCCGTCCGGCCCGACGTTCGGCCCGGACTGGCTGCGGGCCTGGATCCTGCCGCTGTTCTGGTTCTTCCTGAAGCTGGTGATCTTCCTGTTCACCTTCGTGTGGTTCCGCGGCACGCTGCCCCGACTCCGCTACGACCAGCTGATGGATCTCGGCTGGAAGGCGCTGATCCCGATCTCGCTGGGCTGGCTGCTGTTGCTCGCCACCATCCGGGTCGCCCAGGCGGAAGGTTGGCCGGTGCCGATCGCCATGGCCATCGCCATCGCGGTGCTGCTGGTCGGAGCGGGGCTGTTGAGCCTCTCGCTGAAGGCCGCTCGCCGCAACCGTGAAGCCGACGCGGGAGCGTATGCCTGATGAGCTCGTTCGGAGGGTTCGGCGTCACCTGGCGGAAGTTCGCCAAGGGGTTCTTCGCCAACGAGGAGATCGTCACCACCGAGTACTCGGCGGGGACGCGCACCGGCAAGCACGACCAGAAGCGAGAGAAGGCGCCGCGCCTGCACGGCCGCCACGTCCTCAACCGTTACGAGGACGGGATGGAGAAGTGCATCGGCTGCGAGCTGTGCGCCGGTGTCTGCCCCGCAAAGTGCATCTACGTCCGCGGCGCGGACAACGACCCCGCCGATCCGACGTCGCCGGGCGAGCGATACGGCTACGTCTACGAGATCAACTTCCTGCGCTGCATCCACTGCGACCTGTGCGTGGAGGCCTGCCCCACCGAGGCGATCACCGAGTCCAAGCTGTTCGAGTTCTCGTTCACCTCGCGCGAGGACGCTATCTACACCAAGGCCGAGCTCGTGGTCGACGCCCAGACGGGCCGGCCCCAGCAGCTGCCCTGGGAGGACTGGCGCGACGGCGACGACCAGTTCACCTCGGGCTGGGTGCGAGCGACCGCGCCGCAGGGCGACGCCGACTACGTCGGTCGGGTCGGCTGGTCCGGCGAGCTGGGCTACGGCGTGCGCGTGCCGGAGCAGGGCCAGACCGTTGAGACGCCGTGGAGCCCGCCGGCCGCGGCGACCGATTCGCATGGAGATCACGCCCATGGCCACTGATTCCGCACGCACCGGGTGGGAGCGCTCCCGTGCCTGAGCTGATCACCTTCATCCTGGCCGGGCTCATCGTGCTGGCCGGCGCGCTGGGCGTCGTGCTGTTGCGCCACCCGGTGCACGCCGCGCTCAGCCTGGTGGCCACGCTGTTCGGCGTCGCCGTGCTGTTCGTGGCCCAGGAGGCGCACTTCCTCGCCGCCGTGCAGGTCATCGTGTACGCCGGCGCCATCGTGGTGTTGTTCCTGTTCGTGATCATGCTGCTCGGTGTGGACGAGGCGGAGGACCTCAGCATCGAGCCGCTCACCGGCCAACGGCCCGTCGCCATCATCAGCGGCGTGTGCATCCTCGGCCTGTCGCTCGCTGCGCTGTTCTTCGCCGGCGGCGCCACCGGCGCCAAGGGGACGTCGGGCACGCCGATGGGCGGCGCCGAGAACATCACCGAACTGGGCCGCCTGCTGTTCACCGACTACGCCTTCGCCTTCGAGGCCACCGCCATCCTGCTCACCATCGCGGTGATCGGCGCGGTGCTGCTCGCCCGCAGGCCGCCGGGCGAGGTCCTCGCCGACGCCGGCTCCGAGGAGACGGCCACGCCGAAGGCGGGCCAGGAGCCGGAGGTCGTGTCCTGATGCTGCTCGCTGCGGACTTCCCGCCCGAGGTGACCGCCAGCTGGTACCTCGTGCTCGGCGCGGTGCTGTTCACCATCGGCGCGGTCGGCCTGCTGGTCCGACGCAACCCGCTGGTCATGTTCATGTGCGTGGAGCTGATGCTCAACGCGGTCAACCTCACCTTCGTCTCCTTCGCCCGCGCGCTGGGCGACCTCGGGGGCCAGGTCGTGGTGTTCTTCGTGATGGTGGTGGCTGCCGCCGAAGTGGTGGTCGGCCTGGCGATCGTCGTGTCCGTGCTGCGCCGCCGACCGGGGGCGACTGCCGATGACATCGCCATGCTGAAGGGATGACCGGTGCTTGACCTGGTGTGGCTGATACCCGCGCTCCCGCTCGTGGGGTTCCTCCTGCTCGTGGCCTTCGGCCGCCGCCTCGGCGACCCGCTGGCCGGGTACCTGGCCACCGCGATGGTCGGCGGCAGCTTCGCCGCTGCGCTCGTCGTGTTCGCCGGTCTGGTGGACCGACCCACCGAGGAGCGCTACTTCCTCCAGACGCTCTTCGAGTGGATCGCGGTGGGCAACTTCCGCGTCGACGTGGGCTTCCTCGTCGATCCGCTGTCGATGACGATGACGCTGTTCATCACCGGCATCGCCACCCTGATCCACCTCTATGCGGTCGGCTACATGAAGGGCGACGAGAAGTTCTCGAAGTTCTTCATCTACCTGAACCTGTTCGTGTTCTCGATGCTGATGCTGGTGCTCGGGGACAACCTGCTGCTCACCTTCCTCGGCTGGGAAGGCGTCGGCGCCTGCTCCTCCTTCCTGATCTCGTTCTGGTTCACCGACGAGGCCAACGCCTCGG
>JADLEF010000016.1 GCA_020846295.1 Acidimicrobiales bacterium | reverse complement strand
GCCCGCGAGAACCCCTTCGTGCGGAACACCGGACGGCCCGGTTGCACCGCCACCAGCTCGCCCTCCACGTCGAGCACCACCCCCGCGTGGGCTCGTTCCCGGGGCAGGGCGCGCGCCCGCATCCGGTTCGTTCGGAAGGGACGCAGCGGCCGCTCCAACGGCACCCGGCCCAGCACCGGGTACGTGTCCTCGCCCACCACCGCGTCAGGGGTCATCCTCGCCAGCATCCGCCTCGCTGCCTTCGGTCATCCTGCGTGTCAACGTTTCGCCAGCCGAACGTTATCGCCGCCGTCCACCGATTCCGCCGACCGCCGGTTCCGCCGACCGCCGATTCCGCCGACCGCCGACCCCGCCCCGTCCCGGTCACTCGGGCCAGACGTGCCAGCCGATCCCGCCGGCGCTGAACAGGTCCGCCTTGGTCGCCACCGCATGGGGGTCGCGCGGCTTCGACGCGGTGGAGAACTGCACCCCGTTGGCGTGGAAGGTGTTCACGCCGGGCGGGCCCAGCGCGGCCCTGCCGGCCGGACCGAGATCGGGGTCGAGGCGATCGTCGATCACGCCGCGCAGGTACTCGAAGCGCCGCACGTAGTTGCCGCTCACCGTGCACAGGTGCGCCCGGCGCGTCGTGCGGATGGCGGCCACCGCGGCCGGCGCCGGATCGTCGTCGCGGCCCGGGCCGTCGGTGAGCCCGAAGAACCGGTTCCCCTCGATCTGCACGCCGGTGACGGCCGACGCCGGCGGGGTGGGCGACAGCTCGATGCAGTACGACGGCGGGCCGCCGCTGCCGGCGATCACCTCTCCGCTGAAGTGGCAGCCGCTGATGCGGGTGTACCCGCCGGCGAAGGCCGGCATGACGCCATCGACGGTGTCCACGGTGTCGAGCGAGCTGCCCACCAGCACGTGCGGCTGCGCCCGGGCGCCGCGCCGCTTCGCCTCGAAGCGACAGTCGCTGACGGTCACCGACCCCGAGCGCACCTCGACCCCGACGCCGCCCAGCAGGCTGAAGCAGGTGTTGTCGCCGATCAGCCAGTGCTCGCAGCCGCTGTGGCCGACCAGCACGCCGCCGCCGGGGGAGTCCGAGAACTCGCAGTCCACGACCCGCACGCCGCACACGCCCGGGCCCTCCGTCGCGATCGACCAGCCGATGACATCGTGGAACGAGCAGGCCGTGAACGTGGTGCGCCCCACCGCCCCGGCGCCGAGCACCACCCCGCCGCCATGGAACACCAGCTGCTCGAAGGCGTGCGAGCGGGGCGCGCCCGCACCGGCCGTCCCCGCCGTCCCGACCGTGCCACAGCTGCGGAACACCGGCCGGCCCGGATCGAGGCTGCGGATGCGCACGCCGCCGGGGGACTCGCAGCGCAGCAGCAGGTTCTTGGTGGCCGGCAGCTCCACCGTGTCGTCCACCGCGTAGGCCCGCCCCGCCGGAAGGGCCGGCAGCACGATGGTGGTGCCGCCCGAGGCCCGTTCGCGCCCCGCCCGCGCCCCCGGGACGAGCTGCTGCGGTGCGGCCAGCGAGATCGCCTCGCCCAGCGCCTCGGTGGCATCGACGAGCACATCGGAACCGACCGACCGCTCGGGCAGGGGCGCGAAGTCGCTCAACGACACCACGTTCCAGGCCACGGTCCCTGAGAGCGCGCCGGGCACGGCCGTGATACGTGATCCGGTGGCATCGGGCGCCGCGTCGCTGCCGATAGCCTCGCTCCCGAACCCAATCGGTGCGGCACGACGGAGGACGCATGACAGACACGGTGACCGACCAGAACGAGGCGATCTTCGTCGAGCTCGTGGCCGGGAGTTGGAAACGCCACGCCGAGATCACCCGCAACACCCAGACCGACGACCTGCTCGTCGGCGCCATCATCGCCTCCTCGGTGAACCAGGGCTGGGCGCTGATCGACCTCGGCTCGAGCGGCAGCTCGCACATGCTGCGCTTCGACCACGCCGCCAGCCGCACCCGCCTCGTCGTCGAGGTGCACTCACTGGCCGAGAGCCTCGCCACCGCCAAGGTGATCGGCCGGCTGGCCAACCTCGAGATCGGCTTCGGCATGCGGGTCGACAACTTCTCGCAGGTGTTCCAGGCGGTGAAGACCGAGATCAAGTCGGCGCTGCTGGTGGCCACCGAGCCGGGTGTGATCACCGTCGACGGCGACCTGTCCACCGGGTACGTGTACGCGCAGATCACGCTGCTGGTCGACCTCGACGACTACCTCACCGGCCCGCTCACGGTGGACTACGCCAAGCTCCAGGCCCACATCGGGGCCGTGGTGCACTCCCTCAACAAGTACCTGCACGGCCGGCTCGGGCAGTAGAGGAGCGACAGCATGTTGAAGAAACTGATGGATTTCGCCAACAGCCGCGAGATGCGCGAGTCGCGCGACGAGATGGTGGTCGGCGAACTGGTGCTGGCCATGGCGCAGATGGGCATGCCGGCCACCCGCTTCCTCGCCGGGGCCGACGCCCAGCAGGTGCGCTTCTCCACCCCGCACGACCCGCTGCTGCACAACGTCGCCGTCATCGTGGACCGCAAGACCGGCGGCGGCGCGCTCAGCGAAGCGGTGATCGGCTCCAAGGCGGTCATCACCATGACGGCCGAGATCAAGAACTACCTCGCCGACCCCGACGACCTCGTCGGCATGTGGCGCACCGACTTCGCCAACATCACCCGGATGCCGCTGCTCGGCCAGGTCAAGTTGGACCACCAGCTCAACTCGGTGCTCGCCACCAAGAAGCTCATCGTGGAGCTCAACGAGTACATCGGTGACCCGGCTGTCGCCCGGCCCAAGCTCGTCGCCCTGCTCCAGGCCACCATCGCCGAGCTGTCCCAGGCGCTGGCCCCGTACAAGAAGCACTCGCCGTTCGAGGTCGACGGCTGAGCGACCCCGGGCCCGCCACCGCGCTCAGGCGGCGGCGACGAGCAGTTCGGCGAGCCGGCGACGGGTCGGCTCGCCGAGCGTGCGCAGGTCCTCCCCGCCGATGCCGGCGACGTGGCCCTGGATGTTGCGAACACCGATCCGGTAGAGGCTGTGCAGGCTCACCGGGCAGACGTCGTCCACGCCCTCGACGATCACGGTGTGCTGCGCGCGCCGCGACGCAGCCAGGCGCAGGACCGAGTCGATGGTGGCCAACGGGGACTGCTGGTGCAGCACCGTGCGGCTGATCTTCACGCCCACATCGCCCAGTTGTGTCATCCGCTCGAACGTCGCGTAGCCCGACCCGAGGTCGTCGATGGCGAAGCTGACCCCGAGCTCCCGGCGCAGGCGGGCGAGCCGCTTGCGGAAGGCGTCGATCTCCAGGTCCCCCCGGGGCACGCCGGCCGCCGGCGAGCTCGACGGTACGACATCGTCCGCCTCGAGCGGGAACGGCACGCCGAGCGGTTCCTTCTCCGACAGCTCGAGCGTCACGTCGGCGGCGTCGAGCCCGCTGCTGCGCAGGGACTCCGCCAGCCGGCGCTGGTAGGAACGGGACCACAGGGCGCGCAGCGACACGTTGATCCACACCGGCAGCGGGCGTCCATCGCGGTACGGGGAGCAGCGGTGGGCGGCGGCGAAGCGGCGCAGCGCCCGATCCGCCAGGGTGGCGTCGAGCTCGACGCTGAAGCGGCTGCCCCAACGCTCGGCCGTGGTGAACAGCTCCTGCGGCGCCGTGGTCGACCCCGCGTCCAGGCGGGCCAGCGCCTCCCAGCTGCGCACGGCGATGTTCGCCGCGCCGTCGCCGAGCACGATCACCGGCTCGAAGATCATGTGGACGCGGGCCAGGGCGGCGCTGAAACGGTCGAAGCAGCGCCGCTCGATCCCGACGGGCAGCGACCCGCACCACCGTCGCAGCTCGTTCAGCACGGCCAGCTCGCCCAACCCGTCACCGGTGGCGGCGTGCTCGCCGGCGGGGCGCAGGAAGGCGCGCAGCAGGTGGCACAGCGGTTCGCCGACCTCCACCACACCCATCGGTACGCCGGTGGCCACGAGCACCGGGAAGCGGCGCGGATGGCCGTGGCCGAACCCGTCGGACAGCTCGACCGCAATGGTGCCGGTGCCGGTGCCGGCGTCCGGCTCGGCCACGGCGGCGCCGACCGAACGGGCACCGCCGGCGAGTCGGGCGGCGGTCAACGAGGAGAGGGCGGCGGCGACGGCTGCATCGCCGGTCGATCGGTCATCGTTTGTCGATCCGTACACGCCCGAGCGATCGATGCAGAACACCGCCACCGATCGGGCGCCGAGCGCCCGCTGCACGGCGAGCATCGGCGCCACGTCCTCGGCGAAGAGGTGGTCGAGCACCCGGTGCAGGACCGCCTCGATGCGCTGCATCGGGTTGACCATCGCGATCGGTTCGGTCATCGCTGTGTGCTGGGTCATCGCTCTGCGTTCGGCCATCGCTCTGCCTTCGGCCATTGCGATGTGCGGCGCCGGCGGCGCTGTCATCGGGCCCGGTACCGCCCCGAGCGCTCGATGCTGCATGTGAGTTCCCCTCCCTCACCGGTCGTCCGCGCCCGGCGAGGGGACGCTATCGCCCCGGTGGGAGGCCGTGGCGAGCCATCGCCGGGTTCTTGCATTGCAAATTCAAGACGGGTGTCCGGGTGACCGCGAAGCGTTGTCGTTCGGGGAAGTGGCTCTGCACGGCAGCGTCGTCCGCCGTACCATACCGTTTGGTAGGTGTCGCGCGGGAGGTGTCGCGTCAGACCCCTCGCCACCGCGGCGGGCGCTTCTCGGCGAAGGCGGCCCGGCCCTCCCTGGCGTCCTCGGTGGCCTGGGCGACGATGCGCATCGTCTCGCCGAAGCGCACCGCGTCGACCCACGGCAGCTCGCGGGCCCGCACGGCGACCTCCTTGGTGGTGCGCGCCGCCAGCGGAGCGGCCTGGCACAACCGCTCGGCGAGGCGGCGGGCCTCGACCATCACCTCCTCGTGGGCGACGACGCGGCCGACGAGGCCCATCTCCTTCGCCCGGGCGGCGTCGACGGTGTCGCCGATGAGGAGGAGCTCCATGGCGTCCTCCCAGCGGAGGCGCTGCGGCATGCGGATGGCGCCGACGATGGTCGGCACACCGAGCTTGACCTCCGGAAAGCCGAAGGTGGCGCGCTCCGAGGCGATCACGAAATCGCAGAAGCTGACCGCGGTGACCGCGTAGCCGAGGCACGGGCCGTTCACGGCGGCGATGGTCGGCTTGAACAGCTCCAGGCCGCTCTCGAAGGAGTTGACCGTCGGCTTCTCCCAGAACGTGCCCGGGAAGACGCCGGCCGAGCCGGCACCGTCCTTGACATCGGCCCCGGCGCAGAACGCCCGCCCCGCACCGGTGAGGATGGCCACCCAGGCGTCGGTGTCGTGCAGGAACCGGGTCCACGCCTCGTTGAGGGCGACCCGCATCGCGCCGTTGATGGCGTTGAGCCGCTCCGGGCGGTTGTAGGTGATGGTGACGACGTGGCCGTCCTGCTCGTACAACACCGGCGATTCGTTGCCGCTCATGGCACCGCACACTACGCACCGATCGACGCCCCCGCCTCGCGCCGTCCCAACCGGCCAGGCGGGCATGCGAGCGCCGGCGGGCCGCCCGCACGTCGGCGAGCACCAGGGTTCGCCCCGGCGCTCGCAACTGGCGCCGCATCGCGGAGACCCAGCCCAACCGACGAGCCCGGCGCAGCCGAAGTCGGGACCCGCCCCGGCCGAGCGCGGCGGCGAAAGCGAAGGCGTGCCGCGCCGAATCGCTGGCGAATCGGTGCCGCGCCGAATCGCTGGCGAATCGCTGGCGAAGCGGTGCCGAATCGCTGGCGAATCGCCGTGTGAAACATCTGGAAGACGTTGAAAAGCGTCGAACTGCAATCTCAACGGGCTGATTTGTTTGACCGGCACGGCGTGGAAGCGGGATTCTCCGACGCCACGTGGTCATGGCTGTGCTGAGCGTCGAGCTTGCGGTGCGTTGCGTCAGGCAACTCCTTACAAATCCGCCCGTTGCCCAGTGAGACCCTGGCCATGCAGTCCGTTGCCCGGAGCGGAGGCCCTCACGCAGGCCGCGATCGCTGCGTCAACCCCGCACCTACCGGCGAGTACTGTGCCGCCGCATGGACGACCCGCAGTTCGAGCACCTGCAGTTCGATGCCAACGGCATCTCCATCCACGCCGTCGCGCAGGGCGAGGGCCCGCTGGTGCTGTTCTGCCACGGCTTCCCCGAGTCGTGGTACTCGTGGCGCAACCAGCTCCCCGCGGTGGCCGCCGCCGGCTACCGCGCCGTCGCGCTCGACATGCGGGGCTACGGCCGCACCGCGCAACCGGCCGATGTCGGGGCCTACACCATCAACCACCTCGTCGGCGACGTGATCGGCGCCATCGCCGCCCTCGGCGAGCGGACCGCCGTCGTCGTCGGCCACGACTGGGGCGCCCCCGTCGCCTGGTACAGCGCGCTGACCCGCCCCGACGTCGTGCGCGCCGTCGCCGCCCTCAGCGTCCCGTACATCCCGCCCGTCGGAGCCCTGCCCGAGCCGCTCACCGTCAACCAGCTGATGCGCGCCGCGGCCAAGGGGCGCGACTTCTACCGCCTCTACTTCCAGGCGCCCGGCGTGGCCGAGGCCGACCTCGAGGCCGACATCGAGCGCAGCATCCGCGGCTTCCTCTACACGATCTCGGGCGACATCGTCGCCGACGGCATCCACCCCGACGGCTGGGACGGCTACTTCCCGCTCGGCCAGTCCGTCACCGACCAGCTCGTGCAGCCCGAGCGCCTGCCGGGTTGGCTCACCGAGGACGACGTCGCCTACTACGTCGCCGAGTTCCGCCGCACCGGCTTCCGGGGCGGGATCAACTGGTACCGCAACATCGACGCGCTGCCCGCCGCGCTGGCCCCGTTCAAGGGCGCCGCCATCCACCAGCCGGCGATGTACCTCGGCGGGCAGCACGACCGCATCGCCGGCAACACGCCGGAGGCCATCGCCGCCATGGCCGGCACCGTCCCCGGGCTGCGCCACTGCGAGCTGCTCGCCGGCGCCGGGCACTGGCTGCAGCAGGAACGGGCGGAACAGGTCAACGCCGCCCTCATCGCCTTCCTCGGTGAGCTGCCCGCCGCTGCGTAGGGTGGTGCGATGTTGGGCCTGGGCATCGACCTCGACGTGTGGCCGTGGGTTTGGCTCGGCATCGCGGTGATCCTGGCGCTCGTGGAGCTCACCGTCCTCGGCGGCAACTTCATCCTGCTGCCCTGGGCGATCTCCGGCTTCGCCGCTTCCATGGCCGGCTTCGCCGGGGTCTCCCGCGAGCTGCAGTGGCTGCTGTTCGCCCTCGGCGGCGCAGCGCTGTTCGCCCTGTTCTACAAACTGGCCCGACGGTTCGTGACCGACAACGACCTGGCGCCGGGTGTCGGCGCCGGGCGCCTCCTCGGCGCGGTCGGCACGGTCACCAGGGCCATCGATCCGACCGATGTCGAGCGCCGGGGCCGCATCTCGGTGCAGGGCGAGGTGTGGGGCGCGCTCACCGTCGGCCAGGACCCGCTGCCCGAAGGTGAACGGGTCCTGGTGCGAGAGGTGCAGGGCACCCGCCTCGTCGTCGAGCGCGTCGATCCGTCCAAACCGGGAGGTACCCCGTGAGTGCCATCGTCATCGTCATCGCCGCGCTCGCCCTGGTCGGCCTCGCCTTCCTGGTGGGCGCGGTCAAGATCGTGCGGCCCTACCAGCGGGGCCTGGTCGAACGCCTCGGTCGCTACAAGACCACCAAGGAACCGGGCTTCAACCTCATCATCCCGTTCATCGAGACCATGCAGCTGGTCGACATGCGCGAGCAGGTCGTCGACGTGCCGCCGCAGGAGGTCATCACCGCGGACAACGTCGTTGTGTCCGTCGACGCGGTCGTCTACTACGAGGCCACCGACCCGCAGCGGTTGGTCTACAACGTGGCGGACTTCTTCACTGCCATCACCAAGCTGGCCCAGACCAACCTGCGGAACCTCATCGGCGACCTCGAGCTGGACAAGGCGCTCACCTCCCGCGACACGATCAACACCCAGCTGCGCGAGGTGCTCGACGACGCCACCGACAAATGGGGGGTGCGCGTGGTGCGCGTCGAGATCCAGCGGATCGACCCGCCGCCCGAGGTCGTGTCCGCCATGCACGCGCAGATGCGGGCCGAGCGGGACCGCCGCGCCACCGTCACCGAGGCCAAGGGCTACCAGGAGGCGGCGATCGCCCGGGCCGACGGCGAGAAGCAGTCGTCCATCCTCGCCGCCGAAGGACGCCGTCAGGCCGCCATCCTCGACGCCCAGGGCGACGCCCAGGCGATGGAGCTGCGGGCCGCCGCCGAACGGCTGCGCCTGATGCTGCTCGGCGAGGGCGAGGGCCAGGCCGCCAAGTCCCGCCTGCTCGGCATCAAGGAGGCCGACGCCGACGACCGTGTGCTCACCGTCGAGTACCTGTCCGCCCTGGAGAAGCTCGGGGACGGACGCGCCACCAAGCTCGTGGTGCCGACCGACTTCGCCCCGTTGCTGTCGCTGGTGTCCGCCATCGGCGACACCACCGGGCGCAGCGCCCCCGGGCCGGGCGACGGGCTGCGCCCCCGTGGCGGGCTCCCGGTGCCCGATCCGGCCGATCGAGTCGAGGCGCCGCCGCCGGCCGACGCCGGGCCGCCCCGATGAACGCCGCGAACGCCGCACGGAACGCTGGGATGAGCGCGGCAGCGAACGTCGCACGGAATGCGGCAATGAACGTGGCAATGAACGCTGCGGCGGCGACGGCGCCGGTGCGCCCGGCGGCCGGCTGGTACCCCGACCCCGAGGGCGGTGTCCGGTTGCGCTGGTGGGACGGCGAGGACTGGAGCGATCGATACCGCTCCCGGCCCCCCGCCGCGGGATACGCCGCCACGACCGCGGCGGCAGCAGCGGCAGGTGCACTGGCGGGTGGCGCAGGCGCGCTGGCGGGTGGCGCCGGGCCCGTCCTCGCCTCGCTGCGGCCGGAGGATCGCCGGCTGCTCGTCGACGAGGTCCGACAGGCGGCCCGCAGCGAGATGGACCGGGCCCTCGACACGGTCGAAGCGCGGGTCGGTGTCGCCGCCCAACGCTTCCAGCCGCTGGTCGGGGCGTACACGAACCAGATCCTGCGCGTCGTGCGGCGGCTGGCGCTGCTCGCGCTCGTGCTGCTGATCGGCTACCTCGTGCTGCAGGCGGTCGGGCAGGCCGCCGTGCTCGACTGGATCGGCGATCGCATCGACCGGCTCACCGAGCGCTGAGCGGTCGCGGTGGTTGCCGTGGTCGGGAGCCGCAACGCTCGCAATGGGCGGGCGCGGGCGCTGCGGGCGGCGGGCGCAGGCCGGGCGCGGGCGCAGCCGCGGCCCTCGGCCCTGCGTGAGATCGAATTCGATATCGAGCGGCGCCGCTGAGCGGACGCTCGGCCCCGCAGCGCGGCGACCTGCCGTCCCTGCCCGGACAACTGGGCCGAAATGGTCGGCACCGCTCGACCCCCGTAGCAAAAGCCCTGGTCACGGCGATGCAGGTAGCTCCGCAGGCGGTCGTACTGGCAATTTCGGCCCAGTTGTGGGTCGCCCGTTCCGATAACGGGCGATGGTGTGCCCCGGTCCCTACCCAGAGCCGACCGTACCCGGGCGGCCGGAACGAACGGTCCCGCCTCGGCGACACCTGCGCCAGACCGCCGGGTATGGCGGTCGTTGGCCCAGCACGAACCGGTCTTCGCCCCCGCAAGATGTTGGAGCGCTTCGAGGTCCACGCCGATCACGCAGAGCAGAGGAAGCTGACGGACGCCGGCGAGCCGGCACGATGGCCAGGATCACACCGTGAGATCGATTTCGATAGTCCCGGGTGGGCCGGGTCGAGACCGGGGGGGCCGGGTCGAGACCGGGTGGGCCGGGTCGAGACCGGGTGGGCGCGTAGGCTGCGCCGACGCGGGTCGGGTCGGGTCGGGTCGGGTCGGGTCCGGTCGGGCGGATGCGGGCCAGGGCGGGTCGGGCGGAGTCGGGACGGGCGCAGTCGGATCGTGCCGGCGCAGGGCGGGTGCGGCGCAGGCGGATGCGGAGCGGGTCAGGTCGGGCGGAGTCGGGATGGGCGCAGTCGGATCGTGCCGGCGCGGCGCG